>NZ_JARWRU010000119.1 GCF_029867845.1 Nocardia farcinica
CCCCCGAGTGACCGACACACAGGAGGCGGGGGGGGGGGGGGGGGGGGGGGGGCGCCGCCCCCCCCCCCCCCCCCCCCACCCCCCCCCCCCCCCCCCCCCGCGCGGCGGGCCGCCGCCCCGCCGGCCCCCCGCCCCCCCCCCCCACCACCCGCGGGGCTACCCTCGTGGGTAGGAGGTGAGCCACGTGGCATATCTGTTGGCCCTCATCGCGATCATCGTGGTGGCAGTGCTGATGTACAAGGCGTTCGGTCCGGGAAGAATCGATCAGCCGACCGCCCCGCCGCGTCGTCGCCCGATCCTCGGCCCCGACGACGACCCCGAATTCCTCTGGCGCATCTCCCGTGAGCAGCAACGCCGTGACGGCGAAGGCCCCAAGGATCTCTGACTTCTCCGGCCGGTGACCGAGCCCCGGCCGGGACTCCCTGCGCGGCGTGATCGCCGCGAGCCCCCATGGGTTCTCTCCTTTCTCCCGCATCAGGTCGTAGTGGGTCTGCGGGTTGTCAAGAACTCCGGCGTGGTCCCGGAGTGCCGCCTGAGCGACGACGCGGTCGATGCGTCAATTTTTGTTGACGTCTGGACGTATCGTCAATTAAAGTTGACGGCATGACCGAAGCGACGACTCTGGCGGCCGCGGCGGGCAGTCCCGATCCCGAGGTGGGGCTGCGCGCTGTCCGCGCACTGCGCAGGCTGCTCGAGCGCTTGGAGGCACTCCAGGTCCGCAATGCCAGACAGCAGGGCTGGTCCTGGCAGGCCATCGCCGACGCGCTCGAGGTCAGCAAGCAGGCCGTGCACCAGAAGCACAACAAGAAGGGCGGCATCTGATGTTCGAACGATTCAGCGCGCACGCGCGCACCGTGGTGATCGGGTCCCAGGAGCAGGCCCGCGCGTTGCGCTCGCCGCGCATCGACGTCGAGCACCTGCTGCTCAGCCTGCTCCGGCAGGGTGAACCCGGGCTCGCCGAGCTGGTGGCCGAGGCGTGCGGGCTCACCCCGGACAGCGCGCGGGAGGCGTTGACGCGGGCGGCCGCCGACGCCCCGCTCGGTCCTGAAGACGCCGAGGCCCTGCGCTCGATCGGCATCGACCTCGACGCGGTGCGCGAAACCCTGGCGGCGAATTTCGGCGAGGACGCGCTCGACCGCGCCGAGCCGCCCCGCCGCGGCGGGCTGTTCGGCCGGGAGTGGATCGCGGGGCACATCCCGTTCACCCGCGAGGCCAAGAAGGTGCTGGAACTGGCGCTGCGCGAGGCGCTGGCACGCAAGGACAGGACCATCGGGTCCGGGCACCTGCTGCTGGCCGTGCTGCGCGCGCCGAACCCGGTGACGCTGCGGCTGCTCGGCGGTGAGCAGACCGTCGAGACGCTGCGCCCCCGGGTGCACGCCCTGCTCGACGCCGCCCGCGCGGCCTGACCGCGGCACTCTCCGACGCCGTCCTCCGGTGTCATCCTCCGATGTCACCCGCCGGTGTCACCGTCCTGAGCCACTGGACGGTGGCACCGGGTGGAGTCCCTGAACAGCGCCACCGGGAAGCGCCACTCGACCGCGCGGACCTGTGGCCGCTGCCCGGAATCAACGCGAGCCCACCGGAAAAGGGGACGATCCGCCTAGCATGGGCGCATGCAGCTTGTGATCCGACTGATCATCAACGCCGTGGCCATCTGGCTGGCGGCGGCGTGGGTGAGCGGTATCGACATCCTCAGTCCGGCCGATTCGGGGACGGGGGCGAAGGTCGTGGTCGTGCTGGCCATCGCGGCCCTGTTCACCCTGGTCAACGCCCTGGTCAAGCCGATCGTGAAATTGCTGGCGCTGCCGTTGATCCTGCTCACCCTCGGGCTGTTCCTGCTGGTGATCAACGCGCTCATGCTGTGGCTGACCGCGGCGCTGACCGACGTGGTCGACACCAACGGCTACGGTCTCGAGGTCGCCGGATTCTGGGCCGCGCTGCTGGGCGGCATCATCATCTCGCTGGTGAACTGGGTTCTGGGCGTGCTGGTCCCGGACGGCGACTGAGCCCCGTCGGGGCGGGCGGTTCAGGCGAGGCCGAGCGCCAGCGCGGACAGGATCGCCCAGGCCAGCAGGGCCAGGCCGGAATCACGCAGCGCCGGAATCAGTTCCAGCCCGTCGCGTCCGCCGCGCACCGGCGCATTGGCCCGCACCGCCAACGGCGCGGCCAGCAGGCCGATCAGCGCCAACGGCGTGTGCAGGGCCAGGGCGAGGGTGAGCACGAACGGCACCGTCAGCAGCGCCAGATGCAGTGTGCGGGTGCGGGGGTCGCCGAGGGTGACCGCCAGGG
>NZ_JARWRU010000120.1 GCF_029867845.1 Nocardia farcinica
CATCCAGCCCGAACGAGACGTCCCCCTCGACGTCGTCGACGAAGGCCGCCTCTGCCCCGCCCGGCTCCACAACCCCAGTCACCCCAGCAGCCTAACCAGAGGAGCCGACACGACCGGGGCTTCGCGCGGGTGGGGGACGCGGGCCCGGAGCAGGAGGGAACGTCCGGGAGGATCGGGGCCCGACTTGGACGCAAAGGCCCGACTTGGGCACAAAACAGGTCAGCCCCGGTGAAAACCGGGGCTGACCTGGTACTACGGTGGTGCGCGATACTGGGATTGAACCAGTGACCTCTTCCGTGTCAGGGAAGCGCTCTCCCGCTGAGCTAATCGCGCGAGGTGGAGACGGGAATCGAACCCGTGTGCACGGCTTTGCAGGCCGTTGCCTCACCACTCGGCCACTCCACCGCGCAAAGGGGGTTGGCGTTTTACTGCCTGGCCCTGCCTTCCGAGCGGATGACGGGATTCGAACCCGCGACCCTCACCTTGGCAAGGTGATGCGCTACCAGCTGCGCTACATCCGCGTGCTTTCCGGGGGCTTTCGCTTTCGTTCCGGCCTCCGTCTTGCGAGACAGAACATTAGCCGACGTTCGGCGAAAGGTACAAATCCGCTGGTCACGGGGGATGGACGTGTCTCGGAGGTGTGCGAGGTGCTGATGGTTTCCAAGGGGCTGCCGGTGCGGGCGGGGTTGCTCGGGCGGTCACTGGGGAAGCCGGCGTGGATCGGGTGGTCCGTCGCGGCCCTCGGTCGCCCGGGGGCGTCGATCGGCGCTTCTGTCCGCCCGGCACTTCTGTCCACGAGGCGATTTGGTGATCGCCGGGGCCTCCGTGCTAATGTTCCATCTCGTTCGAGCGGTACGAACCGCCCGGACACCCCGCCAAGGTCTCATAGCTCAGCGGGAGAGCGTCCGCCTCACACGCGGAAGGTCGCTGGTTCGATCCCAGCTGGGACCACATCGATCCCCCGACAGAACACCTGGTCGGGGGATCTTTTGTGTCTCACCCTCGATGCCTGTGCGTCTGGAGGGATCAACTTCGACCGTGCGTTCGCCGTGCTCGGGCACGCAGGGCACGACGATCGAACCTCGATCCCGTTCGGCCGGTCTTCTGTCTTTCGGGCAGGTAGGCCCGGCGCGGGAAGAATCGGGCTATGACCTTCGCGTTGACACCGCAGCGGCGATCGGAGCTGGCGGCGCTGCTCGAGGACACCGAGCTGCTGCGTTCCCGGTTCCCGCGCGTGGCCGAGTATCTGGAGACGGCCCCGATGTTCACCGGCACCGGCGACCCGGAGCGCGACGCGGCCTTCGATCTGCGGTTCGTCCACTACCTGACCGGGGGTGAATCGGAGTCCGGCAATCCGTACTGGGACATTGTCGGCCCATCGGTCAGCCATCGTGAGGCGTTGCGGGTCGTCGACGGGGGAGTGCAGGCGGGGAGTGTCAGGCTGGGGTTCGCTCAGACAATTCTGCAAAGCGTCTACGCCTACGCGATCCCGTCCCCGGAAACCCTGCGCTGGATCACCGACTTCGCCGGGCGGCGCACGATCGTCGAACTCGGTGCCGGCCGCGGCTACTGGGCCCATCAGCTCGCCCGTGCCGGGGCGACGGTTCGCGCGTTCGACATCGAACCTCCGCACCGATCGTCGAACGCCTCCTTTCCAGTCGCGGCCGGTCAGGCGGAGGTCTGGCACGAGGTAGCGGAGGCGGACGCGTTCGATGCCGCGGTGGGTGCCGATTCCGTGCTGTTGTTGTGCTGGCCTCCCGGCTGGGACGACCCGATGGCGTCGTCGGCTCTGGAGACGTTCGGCAGCGCCGGGGGTGAGGACTTGATCTATATCGGTGAACCGAGGGGCGGCAGGACGGGAGACGAAGCGTTCTTCGACCTGCTGGAAGCGGGCTGGTCGCTGAAAGCCGCGGACCCTGGGTTCGTGTCGTGGTGGAACCTGAACGACACCGCCCTGATCTGGCGCCGCATGTCATAGACATACGAAGGGGGGGGGGGCGGGCGGGGGGGGGGGGGGGG
>NZ_JARWRU010000121.1 GCF_029867845.1 Nocardia farcinica
GCGCGGACCCAAGCGCGAGATCATCTCCCGCTGCTACAACCTCATCCTCAAGGCCGCGCTGCGCGCCCGCGTCTCGGCCGCGCAGTGCGGCTTCAAGGCGGTCCGCGCCGAGGTGGCGCAGTGCCTGCTGCCGCTGGTCGAGGACGACGAGTGGTTCTTCGACACCGAACTGCTCGTGCTCGCCGAGCAAGCCGGGCTGCGCATCCACGAGGTGCCGGTCGACTGGATCGACGACCCGGACAGCCGCGTCGACATCCTCGACACCGCCCGCAAGGACCTGCGCGGGGTGTGGCGGCTGGCCAGGGCGATCGCCACCGGCACGCTGCCGCTGGACGAGCTGCGCGCCGCCATCGGCCGGGAGCCACTGGTTCCCGGCGTCCCACTCGGCATGGTCGGGCAGCTGGTGCGTTTCGCGCTGGTGGGACTCGGCTCGACTCTCGCCTACGCCCTGCTGTATCTGCTGCTGCGGCCCGCCGTCGGCGCGCAGACGGCCAATTTCGCCGCGCTGCTGCTGACCGCGGTCGCCAATACCGCCGCCAATCGCGCCTGGACCTTCGGTGTGCGCGGGTCGGCGCGGGCGCTCACCCACCAGTTCCAGGGCCTGCTCGTCTTCTGCTTCGGCCTGACGGTGACCAGCGGCGCGCTGTTCGCCCTGCACCACTGGGCCGCCCGCGCCCCCGTCCTGGTCGAACTCGCCGCGCTGGTGGCGGTCAACCTGGTCGCCACGATCGCTCGTTTCATCGGCCTGCGCTGGGTGTTCCGCGACGCGGGCAGCCGGTCGCATCGGCCGCCGCACCCGGCGGCGCCACCACGCCGCCCCGCCGAGCGGATCACCACGATCGCCGTGGCCGGGGCATTTCCCGTCGCCACACCGGGGGCAGCCGCGCTCGTCCGCGGTGACACCCCGGGAGCCGCCCGGTGACCGCCCCGCTCACCCGGCGCGCGACGCGCGAGATCGGCCGCGCGGCACGCACGCACGGCACCGTCCGCCGCGAACACGTCCTGGTGACACTGCTTCTGGTCGGCACGGCCGCCGCCTACCTGTACAACCTGTCCGCCAACGGCTGGGCGAACGCCTTCTATTCCGCTGCCGTGCAGGCGGGTTCGCAGTCGTGGAAGGCCTTCTTCTTCGGCTCCTCCGACCCGGCGAACTCCATCACCGTCGACAAGCCGCCCGCCGCGCTGTGGCCGATGGCGCTGTCGGCGCGGCTGTTCGGGCTCAACAGCTGGAGCATGCTGGTGCCGCAGGTGCTGCTCGGCGTCGGCAGTGTGGCGCTGCTGTGGGCGACGGTGCGGCGGGTCTTCGGTTCGGCGGCCGGGCTGCTGGCCGGGCTGGTGCTCGCGGTGACACCGGTGGCGGCGCTGATGTTCCGCTTCAACAATCCCGAGGCGCTGCTGGTGTTCCTGATGGTCGCGGCGGCCTGGGCGATGACGCGCGCGGTGGCCGACGGCCGCTGGTGCCGGCTGGCGCTGACCGGGGCGTTCATCGGTTTCGGTTTCCTGGCCAAGCAGTTGCAGGTGCTGCTGGTGGTCCCCGCGGCGGCGCTGACCTACCTGATCGCCGGGCCGCCCGCCCTCGGCAAGCGCATCGCTCAGCTGTTCGCCGCGGGCGCGGCCATGGTGGTCGCCGCGGGCTGGTGGCTGCTGGCGGTGGAGCTGTGGCCCGCGGATTCGCGGCCGTGGATCGGCGGCTCGCAGCACAATTCGATCATCGAACTCACCCTCGGCTACAACGGCCTGGGCAGGCTCAACGGTCACGAGAACGGCAGCGCCGACCCCGGCGGCGGTCCGCCGTCCGGCCGTCCGGGCATCCGGGGCGAGACCGGTCTCACCCGCATGTTCGACCACGCCCAGGGCGGTCAGATCGCCTGGCTGCTCCCCGCCGCTCTCGTCCTGCTCGCCACCGGCCTGGCCCTGCGCGCCGGGGCCCCGCGCACCGACGACCGGCGCGCCGCCCTGATCCTGTGGGGCGGCTGGCTGCTCGTCACCGGCCTGGTCTTCAGCTTCATGCAGGGGATCTTCCACCAGTACTACACCGTGGCGCTGGCCCCCGGCATCGCCGCGCTCGTCGGCGGCGGGACGGTCACGGCCTGGCGGGAACGCCACCGGCCGATGGTGCGCCTCGCCCTCGCCGCAGCGGTCGGATCGACCACCGCGACCGCGTGGATGCTGTTGTCGCGCAGCGTGGATTTCCTGCCCTGGCTGCGCTGGGCGGTGCTGGTGAGCGGAGGAGCCGCCGTGCTCGGCGTGCTCGTCGGCCCGGCGATCCGGGCGCCGAGGGGTGACGGTGACACCCGAGGCCGGGTGCGGCATCGCGTGCCCGTCCCCGGACCGCGCACGGCGCGAGCGGCTCTGGCGATCGCCGTGGCCTTCGCGACCCTCGCCGGCCCCGTGGCCTACACCGCGCAGACCCTCACCGGCTCCCATCGCGGCTCGATCCCGCTCGCCGGCCCCGACACCGGCGGCCGGGGCGGACCGAACGGACCACGCCCGTCCGGCGGCACGCTCGCCGTGCCTGGCCCGGTAC
>NZ_JARWRU010000122.1 GCF_029867845.1 Nocardia farcinica
GGGGGCGGGCACCGGCGTGGCCTGCGGCGACCAGGTGCCCGGCAGCGCGCTGCCCGCGACCGGCGAGGTCGAGATCTACCGGAGCGAGCAGGCCGCGGCCACCTCCTCGCGCCGGGCCGCCGAGCAGGCGCAGGCGATCGCCGACAACTGCTCGCCCTTCCCGAACACCAGCGGTATCGGTGTGCAGCGCTACAACGAGTTCGTCGAGGCGCACGACTCCAACGCCCCGGACTACGACGCGCGGCGCGACGCCGCGGCCACCACGCTCGACGAGGCGGCGAACACGGTGGAGTCCGGCGTGAACGCGGCGGGTGAGAAATTGCCGCCGGATCTGGCAGGCCGTTTCCGCGAGTACGTCGACGCGGCGCGGCAGCTGGCGGAGGAGACGAGAAAGATGTCCTACCACGCGAATGTCGACCCGCTGAACGCCGCGAGCCAGCGGGTCAACGCCGCGCGCACGGCGGTCAGGGAGGCGTGTCCGTAGCCGGCGAGCGACGCGACATTCGCCCCATTTTCGACCGATCGGCTTGCGCTCGGGCCGATAACCATGTTCGCTTGCACTTACCTGTTGTCGGGATTGAGGAGGACACCACCGTGGTCGCCGCGGCGGACGCGCAGAATTACGCTCAGAAGCTTGGCATTGCACACGGGATGGTGGTCCAGGAGCTCGGCTGGGACGAGGACACCGACGACGACATTCGTGCCGCCGTCGAAGAGGCCTGTGGCAGCGAGATGGTCGACGAGGATTCCGACGAGGTCGTGGACGCGGTGCTGCTGTGGTGGCGCGACGGCGACGGCGATCTGGCCGACGAGCTGATGGAGGTCATCAGCCCGCTCGCCGACGACGGGTTCATCTGGGTGCTCACCCCCAAGACCGGCCAGCCGGGCCACGTCGATCCCAGCGAGATCGCCGAGTCGGCTCCCACGGCGGGCCTGACCCAGACCTCGGCCATCAGCCTCGGCGCCTGGACGGGCAGCAGGCTGGTGCAGCCGAAGGCTCCCTCCAAGCAGCGCTGACCCGTTTCGCTATGGTTTCGGTCCGGGCAGCGGGCAGCCGTCGCCCGGCCGCAGACCCGTCACGATGGAGGTAGAGCGCATGCCCGACCAGGTCGGTCCGCTGGCAGTCGGCACCGTCGCGCCGGATTTCACCCTCAAGGACCAGAACAACCAGCCCGTCACGCTCTCGGACTACCGGGGCAACAAGAACGTGCTGATCGTGTTCTACCCGCTCGCCTTCACCGGCGTGTGCCAGGGTGAGCTGTGCAAGGTGCGTGACGAGCTGCCCAAGTTCCAGAACGACGACGCCGAGATCCTGGCGATCTCCGTCGGCCCGCCGCCCACCCACAAGATCTGGGCGGCCGAGCAGGGCTACACCTTCCCGCTGCTGTCGGACTTCTGGCCGCACGGCGCCGTGGCCCAGGCCTACGGCGTGTTCAACGACAAGACCGGCATCGCCAATCGGGGCACCTTCGTCGTGGACAAGGCGGGCGTCATCCGGTTCTCCGAGATGAACGGCCCCGGCGAGCCCCGTGACCAGGGCGCTTGGGAGAAGGCGCTGGCCGCGCTAGATTCATAAGCCGTTCCCGTCGGCGCCCGCCGGCGGGGTACGGGCGTATAGCTCAGCGGTAGAGCACTGGTTTTACACACCAGCGGTCGGGGGTTCGATCCCCTCTGCGCCCACAGGTTCCCGGACGTCGGACACGGCCGAGGGCGGCCGCCGCGCCGTGCGGCAGCCGCGGTCCCGCTCAGCCCCGGGCGACCGGGGTCAGCCGGATGACCGGAAGCACCCGGTCGGTCTTGGACTGGTATTCGCCCATCTTCGGGGCCCGCGCGACGATCTCGCGCCAGGCGACCTCGCGCTCCTGCCCGTGCAACTGCTCGGCGGTCACATCGATGATCCGATCGGCGATCTGGACGCGGACCTTGTCGGGGGCGGCGGCGAGGTTGTAGTACCAGGCCGGGTTCTTCGGCGCCCCCGCCGCGGAGGCGATGACCAGGTAGGTGCCGTCGGGCCGGCTCATGTAGCCCAGCGGCACGGTGCGTTCGGCGCCGGTCTTGCGGCCGACCGTGGTGAGCAGCAGCGCGTCGAAGCCGCCGAAGAACTTCCCGCTCTTCTTGATCCGCCTGGTGGCGATGCTGTTCAGCGTGCGCATGAACAGGCCGGTGTCGGGCTGGCGCGCGCCCCTGGTGCCGTTGACGGTGTCGAAACTCATGGCGGCCTCTCGGATTCGTGTGTGGCGTGGGTGCGGCGGCCGCCGGGATCCGCGTTCGTGTTCCGAGATCACCGGAGCCGCCGGTGGCTGTATCTCCCGGCGCGTCACCGGTGTTTACACCGCGACGAGATCCTCTTCCGTGGAACGCCCCTACCCGACGTCCCGGCGCAACCACATGACATCCGCGCCGATGCCCTCGTCCCCGCCGCGGAAGGCTTCCAGGTCCTCGTCCCACGGCGTGCCCATGGCCCGGTCGATCTCCCCGGCCAGGTCGAAGCCGGAGTTCTTGCCCGCGCCGCGGGCGGTCTCCAGCAGCGCGCGCAGCCGGTTCTCCCCCACCATCACGTCACCGTTGGCGCTGACCGCGCCGCGCCACAGGCCGAGGGCGGGCGAGAAGCTGTAGCGCTCCCCGTCCACGCCGTCGCTGGGCTCCTCGGTGACCTCGAAGCGCAGAACCGGCCAGTTGCGCAGGGATTGGGCGATGCGGCCCGCCGTGCCGACCGGGCCGACCCAGTCGCTCGAGGCGCGCAGCTGACCGTCGACGGGCTGGGTCGTCCAGCGAAGCTTGGCAGGCGCGCTCAGCGCCGAGGTGAGTGCCCACTCGACGTGCGGACACAGCGCGGCGGGGGCTGAGTGGATCCAGACCACACCCGCCGTCGCGTCCGCGAACTGACTCGATGCGCGCACCACTGACACCTCCAGCTCAGACGAGGGACGTCTTCCCCAACGACCTGTCCGCTGCTGGCGTTGCCCGAGTGTACTCGAGTGTTGCGAGTTACATCTGTTACTCGCGTCGTGTGTTGCCCGGCGTTTACACCTCGGCGCTCTCGGCGATCACCGCGTCGCTGAGCACCGGCCAGGCCGCGCGCGCCCAGTCCCCGAAATTTTCGTCGGCGAGCGCGCAACACGCCAGACCCCGCCGCGGATCGACCCACAGAAAGGTGCCGGACTGGCCGAAGTGGCCGAAAGTTCGCGCGGAGTTGGTGGTCCCGGTCCAGTGCGGCGACTTGCCGTCGCGGATCTCGAAGCCGAGGCCCCAGTCGTTGGGCCGCTGCGAGCCGTAACCGGGCAACACGCCGTTGAGGCCGGGGAATTGCACGGTGGTGGCCTCGGCCAGGGTCTGCGGCGAGATCAGCCGGGGATTCAGCAATTCGGCGGCGAAGCGCAGCAGGTCGTTCAGGGAGGCGCGGCAGGCGTGCCCCGCCGGGCCGGTCAGCGCCGAGGAATCCATACCGAGCGGCACGAAGACCGATTCGCGCAGATACTCTTCGAAGGCGATGCCGGACTGCCCGGCGATGAAATCGGCGAGCACCTCGAAGCCGGAGCTGGAGTAGATGCGCCGGACGCCGGGCTCGGCCAGCACCTCGGTGGTGTCGAAGGCCAGGCCGGAAGCGTGTGCGAGCAGGTGGCGCACGGTGGCGCCGGGCGGGCCCGCGGGCTGATCGAGCTCGATCGCACCCTCCTCGACGGCGACCAGCGCGGCATAGGCGACCAGCGGCTTGGTCACCGAGGCCAGCGCGAACACCCGGTCGGCGTCACCGTGGGAAGCCGTTGCGGCGCCGGTGGTCACGCCCGCGGCGGCGTGCCGGACGGGCCAGTCGTCGATCTGCTCGAGTGCGCGCACCCCGCGAGCCTACGAGACAACCCCCGGCGAACCCAAGGGCCCCGGGGCCCCCCCGGGGACGGGCGGCCCCCCCCCCCGGGAAGCCACTAGATAATCGGGGTTACGGAGATAGAGCGCGGGGTTTTTGGCAATGGGGATTACAGGTTTGGCGGGGTTGTAAACAACCAA
>NZ_JARWRU010000123.1 GCF_029867845.1 Nocardia farcinica
AATTCACGACCGTCGCGCAGCAACGCCCACAACACATCAACCAGGCGACGGGCCAACGCCAGCAAAGCCTGGGTATGAAGCTGCCGTTCGCTGCGTTTTCGGTCGTAGAACCTCCGCGATGGCCCGTTCTCGTAGCGCAGACTCGACAGAGCAGCCATGAAGAACACCCTGCGCAAGCGCCGGTTGTAGCGTTTCGGCCGGTGCAGATTGCCCGACACCCGGCCCGAATCGCGAGGGACCGGCACCAGGCCGGCGTAGGAGGCCAAACGGCCCGCGCTGGCGAAAGTCGCCAGATCACCGCCAGTATTGACGAGGAACTCAGCACCCAATCCGGGGCCCATCCCGGGCAACGATTCGATGATGTGCGCCCACGGGTGTTCCCGGAAACGCGCGGTGATGAGCTTGTCGGTGTCCTTGATCTCGCGATCGAGATCGAGAAGTTTGCGGGCGATGCGTTTGACCAGCATGGCGGTGTCGGCTTCGCCTGGCAGGGCCAGGCTTTGCCGTCCGGCGGCCTCGACCGCAGCGACCGCGGTCTTGCCGATCCCGGGCCTCCAGGCTCCGTTCTCAGCCAAATACGCTGTGGCACCGTGGATTCCCGCGGATCGGATCTCGGCCGGGGTGCACATCCCAGCAACCAGGATCAGCGGCGTCCTGTTCGAGAAGTCGAACGCGGCCTCCAACGCCGGGAAGATCGACCCGAGCAGAGAACGCAACCGGTTGATCCCGGCGACCCAGTCCGCCATGAGATCGGTGCGGTAGCTGGTCAGCTGGGTCAACCCGACCACCAACTCGTCCGGCATCGTGACCTGGCTCAGGTCCCGGCGCATGCGGGCGCTCTCGGCGATCACCTTCGCGTCCTTGGCGTCGGTCTTGGCCTCACCACGGAACCCGTGGGTCATCGTGTTGACCACCCGCCCTGGCACATACGTCACCGCTTGATCAGCGGCCAACAACACCGTGATCAGCAACAACGCCAACGGGCTGGTCAGATCGATTGCCCACCGCACCCGATCCGCGGTCTGCCCGGCACGGGCGATCACCGCCTCGATCGCGGCTTGATCGTTCGCGAACTTCTGGCTGAACACCGTCTTTCCGGTCTCATCGACCGTGCATGCGTGATGGGTGGTCTTGCCGACGTCGATCCCGACCCATATCTGCGGGCGAGTTGCCACTTACCTGCTCCAAGCAGTCGAAGTTGTTGCGCCCGTGGACAACCCCGCCGACAGATCCCTAAACAGCGACGACCCGCAACAAGCTCTCAATCAGCAGCCGGAGCGTCCAGCGCGGTGGGGCAGCGAGTCCTTTCAAGCCTCGAAAGAGGCAAACGACCATTAGCTACACCCCACCGCTCTGGGCATCCAGGGCATCAACCCCAGACACCTACAAACTTAGGGAAACGACCGTGACACTGACCTCCACCCCCACGCCGCTGAGCACTTCCGGCTTCGACCGCGTGCGCGACTACATCGCCAACCTCCCCGACCCGGCCGCCTGGGACGGCCCGAGCCTGCTGGCCCGCCGTGACAGCTGGGAACTCGCCCTCACCCCGGAGCAGGCCGACCTGCTGTCCTCGCTGGTCGAACAGGCCACCGCGAAGTACGGACTCTGGTCGAACCCCGAGACCCCGATCGAGGCCTGGCGCGAGATCACCGCGCCCATGGCCGAATTCTTCGAACGCGCCGAGGCCTCCCTGGAAGGCGGCACGGGCATCGCCCTGCTGCGCAACCTGCCGGTCCGCCGCGACAACGCGCACATCGAATACAACGAGAACCTGCTGTGGCTGATCGGTACCCGGCTCGGGCAGCCGGTCAACCAGATGGGCGGCGGCACCCTGCTGGCCCGCCTCCAGGACCTGCGCGGCGGCCATCGCGGCCGCGACGTGCGTCCGGAGAACACCAACGAGCCGCTCAAGCACCACACCGACGGCTCCGACCTGCTGATGCTCATGTGCGTCCGGCAGGCCACCGAGGGCGGCAACTCGTTCATCTCCAGCTCCGTGCGCACCGTCCAGGAGATCGCCCGCAGGCATCCCGAACTGCTCGCCCCGCTGCTCGAGGACCACTTCGCCTTCGACCGCAACGAGGAACAGCCCGCGGGCGACGACCCCTACTACCTGACCAAGCTGTGCACGATCGTGGCCGACAAGATCAGCGTCCGCTACTCCCGCGAGATGATCGAGACCGCCCAGCACGCCCCCGGCGCACCCCAGCTCACCGAACGCCAGCGCCGGCTGCTCGACGTCTTCGACGAGATCGCCGCCGAGGGCGGGGCGGAGATCGACTTCCGCTCCGGCGACATGATGATCGTCAACAACTACAGCGTCCTGCACGCCCGCTCCACCTTCTCCGATCCGGAGGAGGTGACCGAGCGCCGCCTGCTGGTCCGCCTGTGGCTGGCCATGAGCAATGGCCGCCCGCTGCCCTTCGATTTCGATCGCGGCGTCAACCACGATCCCGCGGGCCGCGGCGGCGTGCCGTACAAGAACCCGGCCTGAGGCCACTCCGGAGGTCAGCCGAGTCGCTGACCAGGCCCCGCCCCCGCGCCCGCGTGCCTTTAGGCTAGGGGGGGGGGCCCCCGTAGACGGGGCAACACCGCGAGGCACGCCAAGCGCAATGTGGTAGTGAACGGGAA
>NZ_JARWRU010000124.1 GCF_029867845.1 Nocardia farcinica
GCCAAATGCCGCCCCGGCTACAATCTCCCCCCCCCCCCCCCCCCCCCCCGCGGGCGTCCCCCACCGGCCCCCCCCCCCCCCCCCCCCCCCCCCCCCGGGTCCCCGGGCCCGCCCCCCCGACACGAGACCCGCCCCGCGCGTGCGGGGGAGTCTCGCCCCGGATCAGGGATTACTTGTTGCGGCCGTGCAGGAACGGCACGACCTTGCGCAGCATCTGCATGTTCTGCGCGGTGCGCGAGTAGCTCATCAGCGCCATGCCAGGGATCGCGAACTTCTGGATCGCGATCGAGTGCGGGCGGGTGAACTCGCGCAGGCCGGGCTCGCCGTGGATACGGCCGATGCCGGACTCGCGCACGCCGCCGAAGGGCAGGCCGGGGATCGCGGCGAAGCCGAGCACCGAGTTCACCGAGGTGGCGCCGACCTCGAGCCTGCGCGCGATGGCCAGGCCGTTCTTCTTCGAGTACACCGACGACGACAGGCCGTACTTGGACTTGTTCGCCAGCTCGATGGCCTCGTCGATGGTGTCGACGACGCGGATGGTGATGGTCGGGCCGAAGGTCTCCTCGGTCACGGCCTCGGAGTTCTCGTCGGTGCCCACCAGCACGACCGGCTCGATGAAGGGGCCCTTCACCGACTCGGGGCCGCCGAGCACGGCCTCGGCGCCGTTGGCCAGCGCGCTCTCGATATGGCGCTTGACGATGTCGATCTGGCTCGGCATGGTCATCGGGCCGTAGGCGGCGCCCTCCTCCGAGCCGGGCTCGACGTCGGTGAGGATGCGCTTGACCTCGGCGATCAGCTCGTCGGCGACCGACTTGTGCACGTAGACGCGCTCCACGCCCGCGCAGGTCTGGCCGCTGTTGGCGGTGGCGCCCCACGCGATCGCGTCGGCGGCGGCCTTCACGTCGGCGTCGGCGTCGACGATGACCGCGTCCTTGCCACCGCACTCGAGCAGCACGGGGGTCAGGTTCTCGGCGGCGGCGGCCATGATGCGCTTGCCGGTGGCGGTGGAACCGGTGAAGGCGATCTTGTCGACGCCGGACTTCACCAGCGCCGCACCGGTCGCGCCGCGGCCGGTGATGGCCTCGAACACGCCCTCGGGCAGCTCGGGGTTGGCCTTCTTGAACGCCTGCGCCAGGAAGACGCCGATGCCGGTGGAGTACTCACTGGGCTTGAACACCACGGTGTTGCCCGCGGCCAGCGCGTAGCCGATGGAGCCGTTGGGGGTGTAGACCGGGTAGTTCCACGGGCCGATGACACCTACGACGCCGAGCGGGCGGCTCTCCAGGCGCGCGGAGAAGTTCGACATCATGGCGCCGGGGGAGATCTTCTTCGGGGCCAGGTACTTCTTGGCGTTCTTGGCGGCCCACGCGATGTGCTCGAGAGCCAGCATCAGCTCGAGGAAGGCGTCGTCGCGCGGCTTGCCGTTCTCCTTGTGGATGAGTTCGCAGAACTCGTCGGCGTCGGCGACAAGCCGGCTCGACCAGCGGAGCAGGTGCTTGCGACGCTCGTCGAAGCTGAGCGCGCCCCACACCTTGGCGGCCTTGCGGGCCTTCGCGACAGCCGCGCGCACCGCGTCCTCGTCGGCGATCGGGTAGGTGGCGAGGACCTCGCCCGTCGCCGGATTGACCGAGTCGAGTGTGGTGTCGGGGGCGGTCTCGATAGTTGTCACGTCGGTGGCTCTCCTCTTGCTATGCGGTGGCCGGTCGGTGCGCGGGCCGCGGACAGGTGTGATGCACTCCATCCGTTGAGAGAATGCTAAGTCAAAACTCTCACCAGGTCACCCACTATCCCCGAATTGTTGTCCCGGCTGTCGGCGGGGGGTGCCATGCTCGGAATCATGTGCGGACGATATGCCACCACGGCCGATCCGGGAAGGCTGGCGGCCGAACTCGATGCTCTCGACGAAACCGCAGGTAGAAGCGGTGCGAGTGCGACTGGAGGGGACACGGTCGGGCCCGCCGCGGCCGATCCCGCCCGCACCGTCGCCGACTACAACGTCGCCCCGACCAACCGGGTGCTCACGATCGTGTCACGGCACGATCGCGACCACCCCGAGGACGAACCAAGATTGCGCATCCGGCGCATGCGCTGGGGCCTGATCCCCTCCTGGACCAAGGCCGCCGAGCCCGGTGTCCCGGTCAAGGGCAAGCCGCTGTTCAACGCCCGCGCCGACAAGGCGGCCACCACACCGTCCTTCCGCGACGCGGTCAAGTACCGGCGCTGCCTGGTGCCGATGGACGGCTGGTACGAGTGGCTGGTCGAACCCGACCCGGCCGGTGGCCGCAAGGCGATCAAGCGTCCCTACTTCATGACCCCCGCCGACGGCTCGCGGCTGTACATGGCCGGACTGTGGTCGGTCTGGCGCGACCGTTCCCAGCCCAAGGCGCCACCGCTGCTGTCGTGCGCCATCCTCACCACAGACGCCGTGGGCGAGCTGACCCGCATCCACGACCGCATGCCCCTGCCCATGCCGCGCGAACACTGGGACGCCTGGCTCGATCCCGACCACCCCGCCCCGGCGGAACTGCTCGCCGCGCCGGAGGAGCAGGCGGTGCGCGACATCCTGATGCGGCCGGTGTCCACCCTGGTCAACAGCGTCAAGAACAACGGACCGGAACTGCTGGCCGAGGTGGACCCGGACGCACCGGCGGCCGGGCAGCGGCAGGCCGAGCATCCGCCGGGGGAGCAGATCAGCCTGCTGTGAGCCGCAGATCAGAGCGGACAGGAGACCGAGTCGGTCACCAGGTTGATGCCGCACTTGAGGATGCCCGTGGACAGATCGATGACCTCTTCGAGCACCGAGCCGCCCAGATTCTCGGCCTTGCGCGGCAGCTCGTCGCCCAGCCCGGTGCCATCGCCCGCCCCGGCGCCACCGTCGCGGTTAACGGCACCCATCACCCCGAAAGGGAAAAGCCACCGGCCCGATTGCCCCGGGAACAGCCCCACGACCCGCCCCCCCCCCCCCCCCCGCCGTTCGCGCGGGCCCGCGGTCCCCGTCCTGGCCGCGAGCCTGGTCCTCGCGCCCGCGCTGGTCTTCGCGCCGGCGGCGTGGGCGGGGCCGGACGAGGGGCAGTTC
>NZ_JARWRU010000125.1 GCF_029867845.1 Nocardia farcinica
CTGTTCACCTCCGGCACCACCTCCGCGCCGAAGGCCGTCGAACTGACGCACACCAATCTGGTCAGCTACGTCACCGGCACCGTCGAATTCGCCTCCGCCGCACCGGGAGACGCCGCCCTGATCAGTGTGCCGCCCTATCACATCGCCGGTGTGAGCGCGGTGCTGTCCAACCTCTACGCGGGCCGCAAAATCGTGTACCTGCGTCAGTTCGACCCGGCGCGCTGGCTGCGGCTGGTGGCGGGCGAGCGCATCACCAGCGCCACCGTGGTGCCCACCATGCTGGACCGGATCGTCACCGAACTCGAACGCGCGGACGCCGACCTGTCGAGCCTGCGCACCCTGGCCTACGGCGGCGCCAAAGTCGCGCTGCCGCTGCTGCGGCGGGCACTGGAACTCATGCCCGAGGTCGGCTTCGTCAACGCCTACGGCCTGACCGAGACCAGCTCCACCATCACCGTCCTCGGCCCGCAGGACCATCGTGCGGCGCTGGCCGCGACCGACCCCGAGGTCGCGAGAAGACTCGCCTCGGTGGGCAGACCGGTGCCCGGCATCGAACTCCAGATCCGCGACGAACAGGGCGCGGTGCTGCCGCCCGGGCAGACCGGTGAACTGTTCGTGCGCGGCCCGCAGGTCTCCGGCCGCTACACCGGCCTCGGTTCGGTGCTCGACGCCGAGGGCTGGTTCCCGACCCGCGATGTCGCCACCCTCGACGCCGAGGGCTACCTGTTCCTCGGCGGCCGCTGCGACGACACCATCATCCGCGGCGGCGAGAACATCGCGCCCGCCGAGATCGAGGACGTCCTGGTGGAGCACGAGGCGGTGCGCGAGGTCGCGGTGGTCGGCGTCGAGGACGCGGGCTGGGGGCAGATCATCGTCGCCGTGGTGGTCCCCTCGGGCGAGCGGCCGCCCGACCCGGAAGACCTGCGGGCTTTCGTCCGCGCCCGGCTGCGCGGTTCCCGCACTCCCGACCGGGTCGTCTTCCGCGACGAACTGCCCGTCACCCCGACCGGAAAAGTCCTGCGCCGCACCCTCGTCGCCGAACTCCGCCAGGACCCGGCACACCAGCCGGATCGACGATGGCCCGGCGGCAGCACGCCGACGACCGTCCCGGCCCCCTAGCTCCGTTCCGCCCGGCCGGCCCGGCCGAGACCAGTTCGCTCAGCACACCGATCTCCGAGTGGGGAAGCATGTCAACCGAAACCACCGCCGCCGCGCCGACGGCGCCCCTGAACCTCGACCGCCACCTGCTCATCGATGGCGAGCTGGTCGGCCGCGACATCACCTTCCCGACAACGAATCCCGCCACCGGTGCGGTCCTCGGCCATGCGCCGGACGCCAGTGTCGCCGACGTGAACGCCGCGATCGCCGCCGCCCGCCGCGCCTTCGACACCACCGGCTGGGCCGGCGACCGCGAGTTCCGCGTCCACTGCCTCGACCAACTGCACCGCGCTCTGGACGAACACCGCGAAGAGCTGCGCGAGCTGACCATCGCCGAGGTCGGCGCCACCCGTCTGCTCACCACGGCCCAGGTGGACGCCCCCATCGAGATCGTCCGCTACTACGCCGATCTGCTGCGCGACTATCCCTTCACCGAGGAACTCGGCGTGGCGCGGGTGCGCGGCGCCGAGCACCGCCGCTGGGTGGAGAAGGAAGGCGCGGGCGTGGTCAGCGCCATCGTCGCCTACAACTACCCCAACCAGCTGGCCCTGGCCAAGCTGGCCCCCGCGCTGGCCGCGGGCTGCACCGTGGTGCTCAAGGGCGCCCCGGACACCCCGCTGGTCACCCTCGCCATCGGCGAGATCATCGCCCGCCACACCGACATTCCGGCGGGAGTGGTGAACGTGCTCGCCTCCTCCGATCCGGCGGTCGGCGTGGTCATGACCACCCACGACGACGTCGACATGATCACCTTCACCGGCTCGACAGCCACCGGCAAGAAGATCATGGCCGCCGCCAGCGAGACGGTGAAGAAGGTCTTCCTCGAACTGGGCGGCAAATCGGCCATGATCGTGCTCGACGATCTCGACACCGCGGGCCTCGGCCTGCCCGCCATGTTCGCGGCGTTCAGCCAGTGCTCGCACGCCGGTCAGGGCTGCGCGCTCACCTCGCGGCTGCTGGTGCCACGCGCCCGCCACGACGAACTGGTCGCCATGCTGGCCACGAACTTCGCCAACATCACCTACGGCGACCCCGCGCACCCGCACACCTACATGGGCCCGCTCATCAGCGAACGCCAGCGCAAGAAGGTCGACGGCATGGTGCGGCGCGCGATCGACGCGGGCGCCACCCTGGTCACCGGCGGGGAATGCGTCGACCCCGGCTTCTTCTACACCCCGACGCTGCTGACGAATGTCGACCCGGACAGCGAGATCGCCCAGGAGGAGGTCTTCGGGCCGGTTCTGGTGGTCATCCCGTTCGACGATGACGACGACGCCGTGCGCATCGCGAACAACTCCCGCTACGGCCTGGCGGGCGCGGTCTACGCCGCCGACGAACAGCGCGCGCTCGCCGTGGCCCGCCGGATCAGGGCGGGCGCGTGGAGCATCAACGGCGGCCACTACTTCGGCCCGGAGACCCCCTTCGGCGGGTTCAAGGAATCGGGCATCGGCCGCGAGATGGGCAGGGCGGGGCTCGAGGAGTTCCTGGAGAGCAAGACCTTCGCCACCGTGGTCGGATGAGG
This sequence comes from Nocardia farcinica, assembly GCF_029867845.1. GTDB lineage: Bacteria > Actinomycetota > Actinomycetes > Mycobacteriales > Mycobacteriaceae > Nocardia > Nocardia farcinica_A. The sequence goes on from NZ_JARWRU010000125.1 coordinate 2,681, forward strand.
CACGGCGATGCGACGGACACGACGGGCGTGGTCGCCCGCGGCGGTGGATCGGGCGGCGCGGCCGTTCGAACTCGTCGGCGGCCTGTTCGCCATGTCCGCCGACGCCGTGCGCTTCGTCTTCCGCAGACCGTTCCAGACCAGGGAGTTCTTCGAGCAGGCCTGGTTCATCGTGCGGGTCTCGCTGGTGCCGACCCTGCTGGTGGCCATCCCGTTCACCGTGCTGGTCAGCTTCACCCTCAACATCCTGCTGCGCGAGCTCGGCGCCGCCGACCTCAGCGGCGCGGGCGCGGCCTTCGGCGCGGTCACCCAGGTCGGCCCCATGGTCACCGTGCTGATCGTGGCCGGTTCCGGCGCCACCGCCATGTGCGCCGACCTCGGCTCACGCACCATCCGGGAGGAGATCGACGCCATGCAGGTGCTCGGCATCGACCCGGTGCAGCGGCTGGTCACCCCCCGCATGCTGGCCTCCGGGCTGGTCGCCTTCCTGCTCAACAACCTGGTGTGCGTGATCGGCATCCTCGGCGGCTACCTGTTCTCGGTCTACGTCCAGGACGTCAACCCCGGCGCCTTCGCCGCGGGCATCACCCTGCTCACCGGGATCGACGAGGTGCTCATCTCCTCGGTCAAGGCACTGCTGTTCGGGCTGGTCGCCGGGCTGGTCGCCTGTTATCGCGGGCTGATCGTCACCGGCGGCGCGAAGGCGGTGGGCAACGCGGTCAACGAGACCGTGGTCTACGCCTTCATGTCGCTGTTCGTCATCAATGTGGTCGTCACGGCCATCGGCATCCAGATGACGGTGCGCTGATGACCGACCGGCCCGCGAACCCCGAACTGGCGACCTTCGCCACCCGCTACCCGCTGTTCGTCCGCCGGGTCCGCAAGCCGATCACGGTGGCCGGTGAGGTCGGCGACCACGCCCTGTTCTACGTCAGGGCGCTGGCCTGCGCCCCGTTCGCGGCCTGGCACCATCGTCGCGAGACCATCCGCCTGATCGCCGAGATCAGCATGGGCACCGGCGCGCTGGCGGTCTTCGGCGGCACCGTGGTGATCGTCGGATTCCTCACCCTGGCCACCGGCGGCACCCTCGCCGTCCAGGGCTACAGCTCACTGGGCGACATCGGCATCGAGGCGCTGACCGGCTTCCTCGCCGCCTTCATCAACGTCCGCATCTCCGCCCCGGTGGTCGCGGGCATCGGGCTCGCCGCGACCTTCGGCGCCGGCACCACCGCCCAGCTGGGCGCCATGCGCATCAACGAGGAGATCGACGCGCTGGAATCACTGGCCATCGAACCGATCGCCTACCTGGTCGGCACCCGTCTGGTGGCCGGAATGATCGCCATCACCCCGCTGTACGCGCTGGCGGTGGTGGCCTCGTTCGTGGCCAGCCGATTCACCACGGTGGTGCTGCTCGGGCAGTCCTCCGGGCTCTACAACCACTACTTCTCGACCTTCCTCAACCCGATCGACCTGATGTGGTCGTTCGTGCAGGCGCTGGCGATGGCGATGACGGTGCTGCTGATCCACACCTTCTTCGGTTTCCACGCCGCGGGCGGCCCGGCCGGGGTCGGCACCGCGGTGGGCAACGCGGTGCGCACCTCGCTCATCGCGGTCGTCTCGGTCACCCTGCTCGTCGCCCTCGCGGTCTACGGCGCCGACGGCAACTTCGATCTGTCCGGGTAGGTGAGAGACGATGCGCGACAACCTCCTTCGCCCGCTGGCCGGGATCGTGGCCATGGCCCTGTGCGGGCTGCTGATCGCCGGAGCGGTGCAGAGCTTCCGCGGCGCGTTCGCCGACACCGTGGCCGTGCAGGTGCTCTCGCCGCGCGCGGGGCTGTTGATGAACCCCGACGCCGACGTGAAGATGCGCGGCGTCACCGTCGGCGCGGTGACCGCCATCCGCGAACGCCCCGACGGCCTGGCGGCCCTGGAGTTGGCCATCGACACCGGAGCGCTGGCGCGCATCCCCGGCAACGTCTCGGTGGCCATCGCCTCCACCACCGTCTTCGGCGCGAAGTTCGTCCAGCTCGTCCCGCCCGCGCGCCCCGAGGGCCG
>NZ_JARWRU010000126.1 GCF_029867845.1 Nocardia farcinica
GCTCCCTCTGCCCCAACACCCCCGGTTAACACTAAAAACCGCTCAACCCCAACCCACCGTGGGCCGGGGCGGGGTATTGCCCCGCGACCACGCCCCTCACTCGTTCAGCGGCCCCTGGAAGTTCAGCGGCCCCCTAGAAGACCCGCATCGACCCGGGCGACCAGAAGCCGCTCCTGGTCTCGGTCGCGGTGCTCAGCTCGGCGGGCACCGCGTCGCGGTAGTACTGGTCGTAGCGCTCCAGCGAGCCCCAGTCACGCGCCCAGTCGTCGCGCAGATAGGTGGGCAGCGTGGTGGAGCGGGCCAGCATCTGCGAGAAGCCGAGCGGGCCGCCGAACTCCTGGGCCTGCCAGGTGTTGGTGGAACTCACCGCCAGCGGGCGGTCGGGCAGCACCCGGTAGCGCGGCACCTCGGCCACGCCGTACTCGTGGTAGAACGGCCGCTGGCAGGGGAACTGCAGGCCGACGGCCCAGTCCAGCAGCACCGGCTGCTCGGAGCCCAGGTGGTCGTTCAGCGTCTCCAGCACCGGCACCCGGGGCGGGGTGAACGCCAGCCACTGGTCGCCGATCAGGATCGGGTCGTTGGCCACGATGCGCACCGCGTCGGAATCGGGGGCCAGCGCGTCCATCGGGATGCGCAGGTTGCGCCAGGACGGGAACGGGCCGATGTCGCGCGGCAGGTACTCGCCCTGCTCGACCACGGTGCCGTCGGCCTGGCGCTTGCCGTAGACGAGCTTGAGCTCCTGGCCGTAGTTCATCCTGCCGGTGTCGTCGAAGCTCAGCACCCGGCCGGCGGCCGAGATGACGATCAGCGGCCGGTCCTCGGAGCGCTCGGGCAGCTCGTACCAGCTCGACACCACTCGCGCGGGCTGCTGCACGCCGGACTGGTAGGAGCCCATCACCGGGGTGGTGGCCGGGTCGAGGCCGAACGGCAGCGCCACGGTCGAGCCGTTGACGCCGAGCGCGCCCTGACCGCCGCCGGTGCCCGCGTTCTCGCCCTCGGCGAAGTTGGCGCCGACCGACTGGTTGGAGGTGTTGCCGGTGCCCGGCTTGACCTCGACGGCGTCGGCGGACAGATCGTCGGGCACACCGTTGGGGTCGAAGCCGACCGGGTTCACCCCGGCCAGCGGATCGGCCTCCGGCGGCAGCTGCGGGTCGGGGATCGGGTTCAGCCTGCCCTGGTTCGGGTCCGGCTCGACCAGCACGTCGTTGGCCAGGCCGCAGGTGTCGCCCGCCAGCGCGTCGAAGTTCGAGCGGGCCAGCGAGTAGGCCGGGTACTGCGCGACCGCGCCCTTGGCCAGCGAGGCCACCTCCAGCAGCACCATCGCCGCGGCCACCACGGTCAGCGGGATGGCGGCGAAGCGGCGGATGCGCCTGCCGCGCACGGTGCGCGCCGAGGGCTGCGGGGCGGTGTAGTCCTCCCGCAGGGTGAACCAGGCGACCAGCGCCAGCGCCAGGCCGAACAGGATCAGCGCGGCGGTGTTGGACTGGTAGCCCTGGAAGGAGATCGGCTTGTCGAACCACGGCACGCCGAAGCTGGAGACGTACCAGTAGCCGTTGATGCCGGAGAAGGAGATCGCCAGCACGAACAGCAGGCCCGCCAGGAAGATGGCCCGGTTCTTGCGCGCCCGCAGCGCGGTGGCCGAGACCGCCACCGCCGTGACCGCGGCCAGTGAGCCCGCGATGCCCGCGTACGCGCCGAAGTGGTGGGTCCACTTCGTCGGGTTGAACATCATGAAGAAGATCGTGCCGAAGACGATGCCCATCAACCGCCAGGTCGGAGCGGCGGCGATGCCGGGCACCCGCCTGCGGCGCAGCAGCACCAGCATGGTGGTGAACAGGCACAGCAGCATCACCAGGAACGCGAAGCGCCGCGACAGCGAGCCGTCCACGGTCTCCACGAACAGGTAGTAGTAGCGCAGGTAGTCCTCGTACCAGGCCAGGTTCGGGCCGGTGGCCTGGCGGACCCGGTTGGCCTCCATGATCCCGGCGAAGGTCTGGTCGCCGAAGACCACCACCAGCACGAGGAAGCCGGCCGCGGCGATCGGGGCCAGCAGCGCGACGGCGCCGTGCTCGCGGTGGCGGCGCACCACGATGCGCACCAGCGGGCGGATGCCTGCCAGCAGCGCGGCCACGCACATCAGACCGGTGGGCGCGGCGGCCAGGGTGAAGGCCGCGACCAGCACCGCGACGCCGGCGGGCAGCAGCCGTCCGGTGGCGATGGCCCGCTCGATGGAGACCCAGGTCAGCAGCGCGCCGACGGCAACGATGGGCTCCGAGCGCAGGCCGTTGTCGAAGGGCAGCCAGAAGGCGAGGAACACCAGGCCGCCGGTCCACAGCGCCACCCGGCTGTGCCGCACGCCGCGGCCGAGGCGCGGCACCACCTCGCGGCTGATGACCAGCCAGCACAGGATCGCGCAGAACAGCGCGGGCAGGCGCACCCACGGGCTGGCCGTGGAGATCTCGGCGAAGACCTGGATGACGTAGTAGTACCAGCCGAAGGGCGCCTCGGGGACGCCGAACCAGCGGAAGTAGTTGGCCATGTAGCCCGACTCGGGGGCCACCCGGACCATGCTCAGGATGTAGCCGGCGTCGGAGGTGTTGGCGCCGATGAAGTGCCACAGCACCAACGTGCCGATGACCGCGCCGTCCACGCCCGTCGGCTTGAACCACTTCGCCGGCAGGAAGCGGCGGTGGCCGCGGCCGTCGCTGCCGTCCAGACGGGCCAGCGCGGCCAGGGCCAGCAGGGTGCACAGGACCGCGGCGATGATGGCGGTCAGCTTGATCCAGGTGGGGCTGGAGCTGAAGCGGGTGTCGACGGTCATGTCGAACGACAATCCGGCCGGGACCGCCCCCTCCAGGTCGGAGAACACGCCGACCACCTGCGGGCGGAAGTCACCGGCCATGCGGCCCTCGGCGGGCACCTGGACGATCTCGGTCTGTCCCGCGGCGCCCTCGACCGGCTGCTCGATGTCCCACATCAGGCCGGTGAAGGCCGCCGTGGTGGCCTCGTTGTCGGAGGTGATGTCGATCGAGGAGCACTCGCCGATGCGGGCGCGCTCGGCGGAGGCCACCACCGCGTTGCGGTTGACCACGTCCACCGAGGACTCCGAGACGCGCACGAACATGGCCTCCAGCGCCGCGCGGTCGCCCTGCGGCGGCGCGGTGGCCAGCAGCATGCCGCCCTGCGGGGGCAGCGCCTGCACCGCCGAGCACGGGATGCTCGCGGTCAGGTCGATCGGAACCTGGGCCATCAGCGGCGCCTGCACGTTCCGCAGCACGTCGCCCTGGGGCCAGTTCAGCACCGCGGTGGTCTGCTTCACGGGGAGGAAGGGCACCGCGAGCGCCAGCACCGCGCCCAGAATGCCCGCCACCACGGCGACGATTCGCGCGGTGTGGAAATCTCGCGGGCGAACCTCGGGAGCGGCGGGCGGCTTCGTCAAGACAGCTGTAGCGGCGTCGGGCACGGAAGGCAATGCTAGCCGTTACCCGGATTCCCGGTACCCCCGCCGCGGCCGGTCGCGCGCGCCGCAGTGCCGGCGCGGCGGGAACCCCCCCCCGCACCCGAGCGGGGACACACCACCCCCCAGGCTGAGCGGGGTGCGCCGGGCTGGGTAG
>NZ_JARWRU010000127.1 GCF_029867845.1 Nocardia farcinica
GCGCCGGCCTGGACACCGGAGGCCGTGGCCGCCGCCCTCACGGACGCGCCGGAGCACGGAAGGTGAGAAATTCGGCCGGATACTTCTGTTTGGTCCGCCAGTGCCGGGGTATTGCCCCGTAAGTCGAGTCCAACGGCAGCGAGAGCAAGCACACGAGGGAGATATCCCATGCGCGAGACCGCCGCGCCCGCCCGGACCGCGAAGACCAACCCCGACCGCCGACCGAGCCGCCACACCGAAGACAGCTACGACAACATCGAACCCCGGTTCGCAGAACTGGCCGCCCTCCCGGCAGGCGATCCGCGTAGAGACGCACTGCGCGAACAGATCATCGGACTGTGCCTGCCGCTCGCCGACCACATCGCGCGGCGATTCACCGGCCGCGGCGAAGCCTACGACGACCTGCACCAGACCGCCCGCCTCGGACTGGTGCAGGCCGTCGATCGGTTCGACGTCGCACGCGGCAGCTCCTTCCTGGCGTTCGCGGTGCCCACCATCATGGGCGAGGTCCGCAGGCATTTCCGCGACCACACCTGGGCCCTGCGCGTGCCGCGCCGGGCCAAGGAGCTACAGGCCCTCATCGGCCCTGCCACCGAAACCCTGTCCCAGCGACTCGGTCGCATGCCCTCGGCGCGCGAGATCGCCGAGGAACTCGGCATCGAGCTGGTGGAGGTGACCCGGGCTCTGGTCGCCGCCAACGCCTACTCGACCAACACCCTGCACGCCGTGGGCCGCGACGACGAGGGCAATGTGGGCCTGTCGGTCGGCGACAGCCTCGGCTCCGAGGAGCCGTGCTACACGTTGATGGAGGACGCGATGGCGGTTCGCCCGCTGATCGCCGCCCTGCCCGAGCGGGAACGCCAAGTCCTCGTCTGGCGCTTCTACGACTCGCTCACCCAGTCGCAGATCGCCGAGCGTCTCGGCGTGTCGCAGATGCAGGTGTCGCGCATCCTCAACCGCACCCTCACCCAGCTGCGGGAGACGGCGCTGGCCGAGCCGGTCGCCGCCGTGGCCTGAACCCGTCGCACCCGTGGCCGCGGGGGCGGCGGCGCCCATGCCGGACGGGTAGAGCAGCAGGTAGGGGGCGTCGCCTTCGGGGGTTTCACCGATCCATCCGGTGAGCATGAGTTGCCGGTCGGTGTCGACGCCGACCCACCAGTATTGGCTG
>NZ_JARWRU010000128.1 GCF_029867845.1 Nocardia farcinica
CCCGGGCTCGGCCACGGTGGGCGGGGTGGGGGTCGGCTCGTTCCTGGACGCGGCGGTCTTCGCGCCCACCCCGGCCGGGCTGGTGGTCCTGCTGTCGTGGGCCGTCGCGAGCGCCGGCGCCGGATGGTGGCTGCTGCGCGAGCGCGAGGTCTGACCGGCCGCCTCCCCGCCCACCGCCCCGGTGTGTCCGGGCGAACAGCGCACCTGTCGGACGCGATGGCTAACGTCGAAGACGGTGACGTGACACGGAACGGTGGTGGCGGCGAGGCGATGGTGACGAGTGCGGCAGGGGTGTCGACGGCGGAGTCGGCGAACGGCGATGCGGCGTCCCCCGGCTGGATTCGGCGGCTGTGGGCGGAATGCCTGCGTCATCCCGGCACGCTGGCCGGGATCGGCGGCACGCTGCTGGCGGGCGCGCTGGTCGAGGTGTCCGCGCCGCTGCTGACCAAGCGGGCCGTCGACGCGGCCGGCGTCGGCGACACCGACGTCATCGGGACGGTCGCGATCCTGCTCGCGGTGCTGGCGGTCGGGCGGTTCGCAGCCGCGTTCGGGCGCAGGCTGCTGGCCGGGCGTCTGTCCCTGGACGTGCAGCACGGCTTGCGGGTGCGGGTGCTGCGCTCGCTGCAACGGCTCGACGGGGCCGGTCAGGACGCGCTGCGCACCGGGCAGGTGGTCTCCCGCTCGATCACCGATCTGCAACTTGTGCAGGGGCTGCTGGCGATGGTCCCGCTGTCGGGGATGGCGTTGCTGCAATTCGTGCTGGCGGCTTCGGTCATGTTGTGGCTCTCGCCGCCGCTGGCGCTGGTGGCGCTGCTGGTGGTGCCCGGCATCGGGCTGACGGTGTACCGGATGCGCCCTCGGCTGTTCGCGGCGACCTGGTCGGCCCAGCAGCGGGCCGCCGACCTGGCCCAGCACGTCGAGGAGACGGTCACCGGCGTGCGCGTGGTGAAGGGCTTCGGCCAGGAGGCCAGGATGGTCGACCTGCTGGAACGCCATGCCCGCCGCCTCTACGCCGAGCGCATGCGCGCCGCGGCCATCGACTCCCGGTTCGCGCCAGTGGTGGCGGCCATTCCGCAGGCCGGGCTGGTGGCGGTGATCGCCTTCGGCGGCTGGCTGGCGCTGCACGGCACGATCAGTGTCGGCACCTTCCTCGCCTTCGCCGCCTACGTCTCCACCATGACCTCGGCGACCCGCGCCATGTCCTCGGTGGTGATCCTGGCCCAGCTCACCAGGGCCGCCGCCGAACGCGTCAACGAGGTGATCGACACCGCGCCGACGCTGGTCGACCCGCCGCACCCGCGATCGCTGCCCGACGGCCCGCTCGGCATCGAGATCGACAAGGTGAGCTTCGGCTTCGAGCCGGACCGGCCGATCCTGCGCGAGTTCGACCTCACCGTCCGCCCCGGCGAGACCGTCGCCGTCATCGGCCCCGCCGGCTCGGGCAAGACCACACTCTCGCTGCTGCTGCCCCGCTTCTACGCCCCCGACTCCGGTTCCATCCGGCTGTTCGGCGCGGGCGGACCGGCACACGCGAACGGCCACCGCGACGGATCGTCCGGTGGCGACGGCGCGGGCTCGCACCCCCGGGACGGCCATCGGATCGCCGTCGACCTGGCCGACGTGCGCGCCGACGAGCTGCGCGCCGCCGTCGGCGTGGTCTTCGACGACCCCTTCCTGTTCTCCGACACCATCGCCGCCAACATCTCCCTCGGCAGGCCCGACGCCACCGACGAGCAGATCCGCGAGGCGGCCAGGATGGCCGCCGCCGACGAGTTCATCACCGAACTCCCCGACGGCTACGACACCGTGGTCGGCGAACGCGGCCTGACCCTCTCCGGCGGCCAGCGCCAGCGCATCGCCCTGGCCAGGGTGCTGCTGGCCCGCCCGCGCATCCTCGTCCTCGACGACGCGACCTCCGCCGTGGACGCCGTCACCGAGGCCGCCATCTTCGACGCGCTGCCCGACCCGGGCGGGCGGACCACGATCATCCTCGCCCACCGCGAGTCCACCCTCGCCCACGCCGACCGGGTGATCCGCCTGCCCGGCCCCGATCGTCCGACCGCGCCCGCGGTCGAGCCCGCGCCGGCCGTGCGGACCCGCAAACTCGCCGCCGCGAGCAAGCCGGGCGGCGGCTTCGGCCGGGCCGCCGCCGACATCGCCGAGACCCCCGAACTGCGCCGGACCCTGGCCGCGCTGCCGCCGGCCACCGAGGAACCCGGTCTGGACGACGCGCGGCTGCGCACCCCCGATCCCGGTTTCCGGCTGGCCAGGCTGCTGCGCCCGGTCCGGCTGCTGGTGGCGTCGGTGATGGCCCTGCTCGCCGCCGACGCCGTGCTCGGCATCGCCTTCCCCCCGCTGGTCCGCTACGCCCTCGACCCCGGCGTCGGCGCCGGCGAATCCGGCGCGCTGGTCCGCGCGGCGGTCTTCGGCGGCGTGCTGGTGGTGGCCGCGCTGGCGGTCGGCGCGGTGACCATCGTGCTCACCGCCCGCACCGGGGAACGGGTCCTCTACGGCCTGCGGGTGCGCAGCTACGCCCATCTGCAACGGCTCGGGCTCGACTACTACGAGCGCGAGCTGTCGGGCCGGATCATGACCAGGATGACCACCGACGTGGACGCGCTGTCGAGCTTCCTGCAGACCGGCGTGGCCACCACCCTGATCGGCCTGCTGACGGTCGCGGGCATCTCGGTCGCGCTGCTGGTCATCGACTTCTCGCTGGCGCTGGTGGTGCTGGCCGCGGTGCCGCCGCTCGTCCTGGCCACGGTGCTGTTCCGGCGGGTGTCCTCCACCGCCTACTCGATCTCGCGCGAGCACGTCTCGGCGGTCAACGCCGATTTCCAGGAGAACGTCACCGGCCTGCGCGCGGTGCAGGCCAACCGGCACGAGCGCTTCGCCGCCCGCCGCTTCGCCGAGTACTCCCAGCGCTACCGCGACTCGCGCATGCGCGCCCAACGGGCCATCGCCCTGTACTTCGCGTTCGTGGTCTCCTGGGCGGATCTGGCCCTGGCCGCGGTGGTCTTCTTCGGCGCCCGCGAGGTGGCCGCCGGCGCCACCACCCCGGGCACGCTGGTGGCGTTCGTGCTCTACCTGCAACTGCTGTTCGGGCCGATCACCCAGCTCTCCCAGGTCTTCGACGGCTACCAGCAGGCCAGGGTCGGTCTGCGCCGCATCGGCGACCTGCTGCGCACCCCCTCGTCGATCGGCGCCGACCCGGCCGACGCGATCGCCGTGACCGACGGCCTGCGCGGCGAGGTGGACTTCGACCGCGTGCGGTTCAGCTATCCCGGCACCAGCACCACAGCGCTGAACGGGGTCGACCTCGACATCCCGGCGGGCTCGACCGTCGCGCTGGTCGGGGCGACCGGCGCGGGCAAGTCGACCATCGTCAAACTGCTGGCCCGCCTCTACGACCTGCCCCGCGCCGAGACCGGCACCGGTTCGATCCGGGTCGACGACGTCGACCTGCGCGACTATCGACTCGCCGACTACCGCGCCCGGCTCGGCATCGTGCCGCAAGAAGCTCACCTGTTCACCGGCGATGTGGCGAGCAACATTGCATTCGGGAAACCATCCGCGAGCGAGGCCGAGATCGCCGAGGCCGTGGCGGCGGTCGGTGCGAGCGACATGATCGCCGCGCTGCCGATGGGCCTGCGCCAGCCGGTTGGCGAGCGCGGCCGCGGCCTGTCGGCCGGGCAACGTCAGCTCATCGCGCTGGCCCGCGCCGAACTGGTCCGCCCCGATCTGCTGCTGCTGGACGAGGCCACCGCCACCCTCGACCCGGAGACCGAGGCATCGGTGCTGGCGGCGAGCAGTTCGCTGGCCAGGGGCCGTACCACGGTGGTCGTCGCGCACCGGCTGGCCACCGCGGCGAGGGCCGACGCCATCGCCGTCGTGGAGCGCGGGCGCGTCGTGGAGTTCGGCCCGCACGAGCGGTTGCTGGCCGAGGGCGGGGTGTACGCGCGGCTGTGGTCGGCCGCGCCGGCGGGTGTCGCACACGACGCTGTCA
>NZ_JARWRU010000129.1 GCF_029867845.1 Nocardia farcinica
AGCGCCGACCGTGCCTGCATCGGCTTGCGTTCGAACAACTCCAGCGCCACCGAGGACTGCACATTGATCAGCGAAAGACCTTGCGCCAGCACGTCGTGCAGTTCGCGCGCCGACTGCAACCGCTCCTCGCAGGCGAACCGCTCGCGCTGGGCGTGCTCGACCCGCCGTGCGGCGTCGAAGCGCTGCTCACGCAGGTTCGCGATCAGCCTGCGCACCCGCAGCGCCTCGGCCGCGCCGACCACGACGACCAGCCAGCCGAGCACGGCCACCACCGTCCACGCGCCCACCGGCCGCCCGAGCAGCGCGGGCAGCGGCCAGACGAACAGCAGGAAGCAGGCGGGCACGAAAGGGTAGGTCCACCAGCGTGATCCGTCGATCGCCGCGGTGAGGAAGGCGACCACCGGGGCGAGGAAGACCGGCCCCCAGCCGTAGTCGAGAGCCAGATAGATGCCACAGGCCGCCAGCGTCACCACCAGCACCGCCAGCGGCTCCACCTGCCGCAGCACCAGGGCGACCGGCCCGGCGAGCAGCAGCACGCAGCCGAGCACGTCCAGTGAACGCACCCCGGACTGCCCCAGATTCGCCGCGCGACCACCCGCGACCTGGATCATCGCCACGATGAGCGCGATGGCGCAGTCGCGCACGATCGAGTCCCGATTCGCTATGGCTGGCAGTGTCACCCTTGCAGCCTATTCGGCCGAGCCGCCCGGGCTCCGGTCATGCGGCGATTTCGCCGGGTATGGTCCGGGCATGGTCGACCAGTCCACTCGCTTTCCCGATCTGTCCGCCCGCCCGCACGAGCTGTGCGTGGAGCGGGTGATGAACGCACCGGCTTCGCTGGTCTACGCGGCTCTCACCAGGGGGTTCGACATCTGGCTCGCGGCGCCGGACTCGGTGCGGATGCGGGCCGAAGTCGGAGAACCGTTCTATTTCGAGACCGAATACGAGGGCAAGCGCAATCCGCACTACGGCCGATTCCTTCGCCTGGTCCCCGACCGTGAGATCGAGTTCACCTGGGTCACCGCCGCCACCGACGGCACCGAGACCGTGGTGCACGTGGAGTTGCGCAAGCAGCCACGCGGGATCAGAGTGCGCCTGCGGCACAGCGGATTCGCCGGCGAGGCGGTGCGAGACCTGCACCAGCAGGTGTGGCCGAAGATGCTCGAACAGCTCGAGGAGCGCATCTCAGCGGCGGTGGGCTGAGGGGGCCACGGCCGTCGGCTGTTGGGCACCGCCGTGGTCGGCACGGGTACAGCGGCGGTGGGCTGATGGGCGAAGCGGCCCGCCCGGCGCGGCGCGCGGGTACGTTCGAGCGTGCAGGAGTACGACCCCAGCACGATCTTCTTCACGAAAGGACGATGATGCCAACACGTACCGCGCGCACCGCCTGGTCCGGTGGTCTGCAGGACGGTTCCGGTCAGGTCGAGCTGGCCAGTTCCGGGGTCGGCAAGTACGACGTGTCGTTCCCGAAGCGGTCCGCCGACGACGCCGACGGCACCACCAGCCCGGAGGAGCTGATCGCGGCCGCGCACTCGTCCTGCTACGCCATGGCGTTGTCGGCGCAGATCGCCGCCGACGGCGGCACCACCCAGAGCCTGGACGTCACCGCCGATGTCACCCTCGGCCCCGACCCGGCGGGCGGGTTCCGCATCAGCGGCATCAAGCTGACCGTGCGAGGTCGCGTCGAGGACATGGACGAGATCGGTTTCCGGGCCGCCGCCGAGGCCGCCAAGGTGGGCTGCCCGGTGTCCAAGGCCCTGACCGGCGTCGGTGACATCACCCTGGACGCCGCGCTGGCCTGACGCCGCCCGGCCCGGACGCCGCCCCGCCGTCGCACGCGCGGGCTCACCCGACCAGTTCGGTGAGCCGCGCGCGGGTGGCCGCGTCGGCCGGGAAGAACGATTCGACGGCCAGTTCCGCGGTGGTCACATTGCGGGGCGTGCCGAACACGCTGGTGACGCTGAGCAGCGCCAGCTCGTGCCCGTCGTGCCGCAGGAGCATCGGCACGGCGGGCATGTCCGTGTCCGGCCCGGGTTCGTCCGCGTCCTCACACGGGTAGGCGGCCAGCTCGTCGTGCAGGTCCGCCAGCACGGCCGAGCCGGTCGCGGTGATCTGGCGCGCCAGCCGGGCCAGGACGTGCCCGCGCCACTGGCCGAGGTTGGCGATGCGCGGCGCGAGCCCGCCGGGGTGCAGGGTGAGCCGCAGCGCGTTGACCGGCGGCCGCAGCAGCCGAGGGTCGAGACCTTCGAGGAAGACCCGCACCCCGGCGTTGGCGTCGACCATGCGCCAATCGCCGTCAACCGCGAGCGCGGGAAAAGGCTCGTGTGCCACCAGGATTCGCCGCACTACCGCGCGGATCGGGGCCATGTCGGCGGTGTCGAGCTCCGGTGCGCCGTGCATGGGGGCGAAGCCGGCGGCGAGTAGCAGGCGGTCGCGCTCGCGCAGCGGGATGTCCAGGTGCTCGCTGAGCCGGGCGAGCATGGCGCGGCTCGGCGTGGCGCGCCCGGTTTCCACGAAGCTCAGGTGCCGGGTGGAGGTGCCCGCGCGCAGCGCCAGTTCCAGCTGGCTGAGGCGGCGTTCCCGGCGCCAGCGGCGCAGCATCGGCCCGACGGCTTGCGGCGTCATACCCGCCGATCGTAGGAGCGTCCGCGCGGGCGGGCCATGACCTCACAGGTAATCGACTCCGTGCCCGTCGCGGCCCACTATGCCGGTATGCGCGAATCCATCACCGTTCCCCCGGCCTGCACCCCACCTCCGGCCGCCTACCCGGCGGAGGCGGCCACGCGAGCACGGGGCGGCGGCAGGCACGACGTCGAGCTGTCCGATCGCTGGATCTCCCTGGGCGGCAGCGTGAACGGCGGCTACCTGCTCGCCTGCTGCCTGCGGGCACTGGCCGCCGAACTGCCCCACCCGGACGTGCTCGTCGCCTCCGCCTGTTTCCTGCGTCCCGGCGTCCCCGGACCGGCCGTGGTCGACACCGAGGTGGTGCGGGCCGGGCGGCGTACCTCCACCGGGACGGCCACGCTGCGCGGCGGCGGCCGGGAATTGCTGCGGGTTCAGGCCACCTTCGCCGATCACGCCGCGGCAGGCGGGCCGACGCTGGTGCGCAACGGCCCGCCCCGGCTGCCCGATCCCGGCGCCTGCGCCGACCCGCTGGCCGGGCTGGACCTGCCTGGGGTCACCATCGCCGAGCGGGTGGCGGTGCGGATGCCGGAGCCCGCGGGTTTCTGGCGCGGCCGTCCGAGCGGGGTGACCCGCGGCGAGTTCTGGCTGCGGCCGACCGAGGGCGAGGCGCTGGACTCGATCGCCGCCGCGCTGCTGGTCGACGCGGCCGCGCCGGTGGTGCTCGACGCCGGGGTTGCCGGGTCGTCGACGCTCGAACTGACCGTGCACGTGCGCCGCCGTCCCGCGCCCGGCTGGCTGGCCTGCCGGGCACGCACCGACTACCTGATCGACGGCTTCCACGAGGAGGACTTCGAGATCTGGGACAGCACGGGGGCGCTGGTGGCCCAGGCGCGCCAGTTGGCCGTGGTCCCTGCCTAGCCGAGGCAGCGATCGGCCGGCCCGGCCGCGCCGACGATGCTCGCTTCGCCCGGCGTCGCGGCCACAGCCGTGCACCGCCGGTTCGCCCGGCCGGAAACGAATCCGGGCGGCGCGGACCGGCATCCGCACCGCCCGGAAGGCGTGTCGTATTCGATTGTCCGATCGGATCGTCGGTCGAGCGAGCGGTGATCACGCGAAGGACCGGTCACACGGAAAGGGCGGTGGTCCCTCGCCCCCTCATCGGTGTGGTCGGCGGATCACACCGTGGTGACCGGCTCGCGTTCGGGCGTGCGGGCGGAGAACTCGGTCAGCGCCGCGTATCCCAGCGCCAGCGCCGCCCACAGCGTGGTGGTCACCGCCAGCGAGGACACCCGGAACTGCCACAGCAGGCTCGGCGGGAAGTCCGGGGACACCTCGTCGACGCCGGGCAACAGCACGTAGCCCACCGTGGTCACGGCCAGGAAGGCCGCCACGCCCCGATCAACCGGACCGTCGACAGCTGCCCGGCCAGCGCCTTGTAGGCGTACAGGCCGGCGCCGACGGCGGCGACACCGAGCAGCACCACCGCCACCCACAGCAGGGTGCGGTCGTCGATGGTGTCGGGATCGCCCACCGCGGGTGGATTCGCCGGGTACTTGAAGAACGGCACCGCGGCGACCGCGGTCCAGCCGCAGACGCCGGTGAGCAGCGCGAGCGTGGGACCGGACAGCGCGGTGCAGCGGCGCGCGTAGTGCGCCACCGTGCCGAAGATGGCGCCGAGCGCCAGCCCGTAGAGGCCGAGGGCCAGGAACTGGCCGAACTTCTGACCGGTGCGGCTCACCTCGGCGTCGTCGCCGTGGGAGTGCCCGGCCTGCTCGCCGTGGGAGTGACCCGCCTCGGCGCCGAGGGAATCCTCGGCCATCGCCTCTTCCAGCGCGATGGCGGCATCGACGTGCGGTTCCCCGACGAAGTGGCCGACCGTGGCGGCCAGCAGGCCGGCGATCACGCCGGCCAGCAGGCCACGCAGCAACAGGGTTCGCAGTGATCCGGTCAGTGGCACGGCACACCCAGCAGATGCCGTCCGTCGTGCATCAGCTCGTGCAGGAACATCCCGCTGCGCGAGATCGCGCCCTGGTCGAAGCCGACCAGGTAGAGGGTGAGCAGTGCGAGAAGAACGACACCGACCGTGACGAGCACGGTCGCGACCGAATCGGCCGCTCGGGTGGTGGCGGGGGAGTGCGCAATGGCCATCGGGTCCTCCTTGGGATTCAGCGTCCCGTCAGGGGGTGGTGCGATGGTGCCGGTGTCTGGCTCCCGCCGCCCCGAGCCGCACCGCCGGTGGCGGAGACGGGCTCGACACGTCGAATACAGTGGCGCGACCGCTCCGGGTTCCCACCGGATTACCGCTCACCAACGCTTGGTCGTCTGAACTGTGACACCCGAGGTCGTACACCGTCAAGACGGTGCTGCGCGACCCGCCGGGGCAGCGGGTCCTATTCGCTCGCGGCGCCCTTGGCCTGCACGTCGAGCACGACCTCGAACTCGAGCAGCGAGGCGCCCGTGGACACCGGCTTCTTGTCGCCGCTGCCCGCGTGCGCGGCGCGCGCCGGACCGTCCCGCCATGCGGCGAAGGACTCCTCGGAATCCCACTGCGTGACAACGAAATAACGATTATCGCCCGCCACCGGGCGCAGCAGCTGGAATCCGAGGAAGCCGGGGGAGTTCTCCACCGCGTGCGCGCGTGCGCCGAACCGCTTCTCCAGCTCCGGGCCCGCGCCCTCGGGAACCTCGATCGCATTGATCTTCACAACAGCCATGTCCTCGACAATACGGCCGGGGCAGAATCGAGTCGACGGTGACAGGGCCGGGTGCGCAGCCGGGCCCGTGCCGACCGGGAGGGCCCGCGACGGCGCGGGCCGAGTCGTGGGAGATGGTGTGCGGGTGAGCGAGCAGCTGGGGGCCGGGGGGGCGGACGGCGCACGGGCGGGCGGTTCGCGCCACCTGCACGACGAAGGCGGCGCCGGCGTGCCGATCCTGCTGCTGCACGGCCTGATGGGCAGCGCCCGCACCTGGTCGGATCAGCTGGACTGGCTGCGCGCGCACGGCCACGTGTACACCTTCGACGCCGCCGGGCACGGCAGGCCCGCCCCCGCCGAGCTGACCACCGAATCCTTTGTCGACGACCTCGCCGCGGCCACCGCCGCCGTCACCGAGCCCATGGTGGTGATCGGCCACTCCATGGGCGGCCTGCACGGCTGGGTCTTCGCCGCCCGCCACCCGGAACGGGTGCGCGCGCTGGTGGTGGAGGACATCGGCCCCGACTTCACCGGCCGCACCGCCGCGAACTGGGCCGCCATGATCGAGGCCTGGCCGCAGCCGTTCCCCGGCGAGCAGGCCGTGCTCGACTACTTCGGACCGGTGGCGGGCCGCTACTTCCTCCGCTCGTTCCATCACGACGCCGACGGCTACCGCCTGCACGGCTCGGTGGCCACCTTCCGCGACATCTCCGAGGAATGGGGCGGCCGCCATTTCTGGGACGAATGGAAGGCCGTGCGGGCCCCCGCCCTGCTGATCGAGGGCGAGCACACCATCACCGTGCCCGGCCAGATGCGGGAGATGGCCGCGATCAACCCCAACGCCCGTCACGTCCTGATCGACGACGCCGGGCATCTCGTACACGACGAACAGCCGCGGCGTTATCGCGACGAGGTCGAACGCTTCCTGCGTGAGGTGCTCGCCGACAGCTGAACCCGGCTCAGGCCTCGCCCTCGCCCGCCAGCGCGAACAGCCCCTCGGCCGTCTGCTCGATCAGCCCGTCCACCAGCAGCGAATCCAGCGCCCGGTCCCGCTGGCCCGGATCGCGGGTCCACGCCATGTCCAGCCGCACCCGTTCCACCGGCCCCGACGCCGCGCGCAGCACATCGAGCAGCCTGCCCCTGGCCTGCCGGTCGGTGCCCTCGTACTTCTGCGTCCTGCGCACCGCCGTCGAGGCAGGTCGGCCGGCCGCCACCCAGGCGCACCGCGGCAGCGGGCACCGCTCGCAGCCGGGTGTGCGGGCCGTGCACACGGTCGCGCCCAGCTCCATGAGGGCGGCGGAGAACACCGCGGCGGGACGCTCGGCGAGCGGCAGCAGCGCCTCGGTCTCGGCCAGATCCCGCGCCGACGGATTGCCCGCCTCGGCCCGGCCGTGCACCGCGCGCGCCACCACCCGCCGGACGTTGGTGTCCACCACCGGCACCCGCTGCCCGTAGGCGAAACAGGCCACCGCGCGGGCGGTGTAGGCGCCGATGCCGGGCAGGCCGAGCAGCACGTCCACATCGGCGGGCACCTCGTCGCCGTGCTCGGCGGCCAGCACCCGCGCGCACTCGTGCAGGCGCAGCGCCCGGCGCGGATAGCCCAGCTTGCCCCAGGCGCGCAGCACCTCGGCCTGCGAACTGGCCGCCATCGCCGAGGGAACCGGCCAGCGAAGCACCCACTCCCGCCAGATCGGTTCCACCCTGGCCACCGGGGTCTGCTGGAGCATGATCTCGCTCATCAGGATCTGCCAGGCGGTCACGCCGGGCCGACGCCACGGCAGGTCGCGCGCGGTGCGGCCGTACCACGCGAGCAGGACCTCCGCGGGGATCGCCGTCTCGGCTGTCTCGCTGCCCGCCATGCCAACGCCCACGATGTCCCTACCCACGCTCCAGCCTTCGTCCTCACCGCTTTCCGCGCCGCTCTGCAAGCCCGGTTTTGCGCACCCGTAACTCAGGTGACTCGCTGGTAGGGCGCCTGCCGTGCAGAATGAGAGTCATGCCCACGAACCCGATAAGCGCTTGGAAGTCCCTCCGCGAGGGCAACGAGCGATTCGTCAGCGGCAATGTGCTGCATCCTAGCCAGGGCATCGCTGACCGTGCCAGGCTGGCCTCCGGCCAGCATCCCAAAGCCATCCTGTTCGGCTGCGGCGACTCCCGGGTTGCGGGCGAGCTGATCTTCGACCAGGGTCTGGGCGACATGTTCGTCGTCCGCACCGCGGGCCACGTCATCGACAGCTCCGTGCTCGGCTCCATCGAATACGGCGTCCACGTGCTGAACGTGCCGTTGATCGTGGTGCTCGGCCACGACAGCTGCGGCGCGGTCAAGGCCACCGTGGAAGCTCTCGACGGCGGCGAGGTGCCCGGCGGCTTCATCCGCAGCGTCGTCGAGCGCGTCACCCCCTCGATCCTGGCCGCGCGCCGGGAGGGGCTCGGCAGCGTCGACGAGCTGGAGGCCAGGCACGTGGTGGAGACCTCGCGCCTGCTCATGCAGCGCTCGATGATCATCTCCAACAAGGTCGCGTGCGGCGAGCTCGCCATCGCCTCGGTCACCTACAAGCTGGCCGAGGGCAAGGTGAAGTTGCAGCGTGTCGTCGGCAATATCGGGGAAACGGCCTGAACCGGACACATACGGCATAACAGCAGCTCATCGATACCCGTTCCGTCGCACGGCGGAGCGGGGCAGCGCCGACACGCCGAGGTCATGAGACCGCGTGCGGCTCGCTGGCCGTAAGTTTGAATCGTGCTGGAACCGACTGGACCGCTGCCTCCGGAGATCTACTGGCGTCGTCGTGTTTTCGCCGTCGGAGTTCTCGTCGTGGTGCTCGCGCTACTGATCTGGGTCGTGCTCATGGTGGCGCGCGGCGGAGATTCCGTCGGCGACCCGCAGGCGGCCACCACCACGACCGCCGCGCCCGCGGGCGACGGCAAGGTGGAGCCGTCGGGGAGCGCTGTGCGCAGCTCCCCCGCGGCGCCGTCGGGAGAGGCCGCGATGGCGAGCAACCAGTGCCCGGACCAGTCGCTGGCCATCAAGGTGACCGTCGCCCAGCCCACCTACCGGGCCGGTGAGAAGCCGGTCTTCGGCATCGTCATCACCAACATCTCCGCCGAGCCGTGCGCCCGGGACTTCGGTTCCGCCGCCCAGCAGATCTCGGTGCAGACCCTCGACGGCGCCCGCAGATTGTGGACAAGCACCGACTGCTCTCCTGAGGGCAAGCCGGACGTGCGCACCCTCGACGGCGGCGAGCAGGCCGCCTTCCAGGTCACCTGGTCGGGCTCCACCTCGCAGCCGGAGTGCGCGGGCGAGCGGGTGCCGGTCCCGCCGGGCGCCTACAGCGTCGTCGCCCAGCTGGGATCGGTGCGCAGCGCCGCGGAGCCGTTCAACATCGCCTGAGGGCCGTTCGACATCGCCTGAGGGCTGTTCGACACCGGCTCAGGGTCGTCCGACACCGGCTCAGGGTCGTCCGACACCGCCTGAGGGCCGTCGGATCGGTTCACCCCTCGGAGCGGCGGCCGCGCAGACCGGCCAGGCGCAGCGCCGAGCGCACGTCGCCGACCTCCTGGATGCGAATCCCCTTGACCTTCACCTGTTCCGAGCCCGGCGGCACCAGCGCGGTGGTGAATCCGAGCCGCTGCGCCTCGGCCAGCCTGCGGGCCACCCCGGTCACCTTGCGCACCTCGCCCGCCAGGCCGACCTCGCCGAGGATCACCCAGCCCGCCGGCAGCGCGGTGTCGGATTCGGCGCTGGCGATGGCCAGCGCGATGGCCAGATCGGCGGCGGGCTCGACCAGGCGCATGCCGCCCACCGTGGCGGCGTACACGTCGTGCTTGCCGAGGAACACCCGGCCGCGGCTCTGCAACACCGCGAGCACCATCGCGACCCGGTTGTAGTCCAGTCCGCTGACCGCCCGGCGCGGCGCGGGGATCTCGGTCTTGACCGTCAGCCCCTGCACCTCGCCGACCAGCGGCCGCTTGCCGTCCATGGCGACGGTCACGGCGGTCCCGGACACCGGGTCGGTGCGGTGGTGCAGGAACAGCCCGGACGGGTCGTCGACGCAGACGATGCCGTCCTCGTGCAGCTCGAAGCAGCCCACCTCGTCGGCGCTGCCGAAGCGGTTCTTGATACCGCGCACCATGCGCAGCGTGGAGTTCTTGTCGCCCTCGAACTGGAGCACCACGTCGACCAGGTGCTCGAGGGTGCGCGGGCCCGCCACGTTGCCGTCCTTGGTGACGTGGCCGACCAGCAGCACCGCGATCCCGCTCGACTTGGCCAGCGAGGTCAGCGCCGAGGTCACCTCGCGCACCTGGGTGACGCCGCCGATCACGCCGTCGGCCTCGGGCGCGAGCATGGTCTGCACCGAGTCGACCACGAGCAGGCTCGGGCGCACCTGCTCGACGTGGCCGAGCACCACCGACAGATCCGATTCCGCCGCCAGGTACACCCGCTCGTGCACCGCGCCGGTGCGGTCGGCCCGCAGCCGGACCTGGCCCGCGGACTCCTCGGCGGTCACGTAGAGGGCCTTCTCGCCCTCCCGGCGCGCCCACCGGTGCGCGACCTCGAGCAGCAGGGTCGACTTGCCGACCCCCGGCTCACCGGACAGCAGCACCACCGAGCCGGGCACCACGCCGCCGCCGAGTACCCGGTCCAGCTCCGACACCCCGGTCGGGCGCGCCCGGGTGACCTGGGAGTCGATGGCCGACAGCGGTGCGGCCGCGGTGCTGGGCAGCATGGCCCGCCTGCCCGGTGCGCCCGCCACCGTGGCCACCGGCGCCGCCTCCTCGACCGTGCCCCAGGCGCCGCAGTCCGGGCACTTGCCCACCCACTTGGCCACCTCGTGCCCGCAGGCAGCGCACCGGAAGATCGCCTTGGTCTTTGCCACACGGGCACCTTACGCAGCGGGGCCGACAGCGAAGGGGCGGGCAGCGAAGGGGCGGGCAGCCCGGACCGGCGGCGGAGACGAGAAAGGCTGCCGCACCGGGTGCGACAGCCTTCGCGTGTGTCTCGGGGAGCGCAGCGGCCTCAGTGGCCGCCGCCCGCGCCCTCCGGTGCCGGGCCGGACAGCTCGGAGACCTGCCGCTCGGTGGTGTGGCCCGCGTCGACCGGGACCTGCACCTGCACGGTGCCGTTCTCCTTGAAGTTGAACGAGACGGTGTAGGTCAGGCCGGGCTTGATGTCCTGGGTCAGGCCGGTGATCTCGATCCTGGCGGGCGCGGCGGCGTCCGGGCCCTCGGAGCCCTGCGAGGCCCGGGTGTGCGGGGCGTAGTGGGCCGGCGAACCCGGGTGGGCCGCCGCCGGGGGGGATGCCCCGGGGGGCGGGGGGGGGGTCTGGATCGGGGCGGCAAAAAAGGGGG
>NZ_JARWRU010000130.1 GCF_029867845.1 Nocardia farcinica
CGGCCTTGATCACCGCGCCGTCGGCGGTGCTGACCTTGGTGCCCGCGGTCAGGTACAGGCCCGCCTCGATCACGCAGTCGTTGCCGAGCGGGATGCCGAGGCCGGAGTTGGCGCCGAGCAGCGAGCGCTCGCCGACCGAGATGACGGTGGTGCCGCCGCCGGAGAGGGTGCCCATGGTGGACGCGCCGCCGCCGATGTCGGAGCCGTCGCCGACCACGACGCCCGCGGAGATGCGGCCCTCGACCATGGAGGTGCCGAGGGTGCCCGCGTTGAAGTTCACGAAGCCCTCGTGCATGACGGTGGTGCCCGCCGCCAGGTGCGCGCCGAGCCGGACCCGGTCGGCGTCGCCGATGCGCACGCCGGTGGGAACCACGTAGTCGACCATGCGCGGGAACTTGTCGATGCTGTAGACGGTGACCGGGCCGCGGGCGCGCAGCTTCAGCCTGGTCTGCTCGAAGCCCTCCACCGGGGCCGGGCCGTGGTTGGTCCACACCACATTGGCGAGCAGGCCGAACTGGCCGTCCAGGTTCACCGAGTGCGGGGTCACCAGGCGGTGCGAGAGCAGGTGCAGCCGCAGGTAGACGTCGTGCGCGTCGATCGGGGCCGCGGACAGGTCGGCGATGGTGGTGCGCACCGCGATCACCTCGACACCGCGGGCGGAGTCCACGCCGAGCAGGTCGGCGAAGCCCTCCGGCGCCTCGTCGAGCCGCTCGGTGCCGGTGGTCTCGAAGGACCCCAGTTCCGGGCTCGGGTACCAGGTGTCCAGGACGGTGCCGTCCGCGGTCACGTTGGCGATACCGACTGCTGTTGCTCCCTGAGTGCTCACGTCGTCAGAGGTTACCCACCGCGGTGGCGCGGGCGGTGAGCTACCTCGTCGTAGGCTGACCCGGTGAGCATCGACCTGTCCGCAGACCCGATCGCCCTGACCGCCGCCCTCGTCGACATCCCGAGCGTCTCCCTCGACGAGCGCGCGATCGCCGACGTCGTGGAACGCGCCCTGCGCGAGCAGACCACCGGATTCGAGGTGCTGCGGCACGGCAACGTGGTGCTGGCCCGCACGAACCGCGGCCTGCCGACGCGGGTGATCCTGGCCGGCCACCTGGACACGGTGCCCATCGCCGACAACGTGCCGAGCCGCTTCGGCACCGGCCCCGGCGGCGAGCGACTGCTGCACGGCTGCGGCACCGTCGACATGAAGTCCGGCGACGCGGTGTTCCTGCACCTGGCCGCCACCGTCACCGAGCCGGTGCACGACCTGACCCTGATCTTCTACGACGGGGAGGAGATCGCCGCGCAGTACAACGGGCTCGGCCACATCGAGCGCGACCTGCCCGACTGGCTCGACGGCGACCTGGCCGTGCTCGGCGAGCCCTCCGGCGGCTGGATCGAGGCGGGTTGCCAGGGCACCCTGCGCGTGCGGCTGAGCACCGGGGGCGTGCGCGCGCACTCGGCCCGATCGTGGATGGGCGACAACGCCATCCACCGGCTGGCCCCGGTGCTGGCCCGGCTGGCGGACTACACCGCGCGGAATGTCGACATCGACGGCTGCGTCTACCGCGAGGGCCTGTCGGCGGTGGCGATCGACGGCGGCGTCGCGGGCAATGTGATCCCCGACGAGGCCGGCGTGACCGTCAACTTCCGTTTCGCCCCCGACCGCACCGTGGAGCAGGCCGTCGCGCACGTGCGCGAGGTCTTCGACGGCCTCGACATCGGCTTCGAGGTCACCGACTCCGCGCCAGGCGCGCTGCCCGGGCTCACCGCCCCGGCGGCCGAGGCGCTCATCGACTCGGTGAACGCGTACGGCGGCGGCGGGGTGCGCGCCAAGTACGGCTGGACCGACGTCTCCCGCTTCGCCGCCCGCGGCATCCCCGCGGTGAACTTCGGCCCCGGCGACCCGAACCTGGCCCACAAGCGCGACGAGCACGTGCCGACCGCGCAGATCACCGCCGTCACCGCCATGCTGCGCGCCTACCTCACCGGCGGCGCGCCCACCGGCGGAGGGCGGCCCCGCAGGCACCGCCGCCCGCGCCCCCGGCCCGCCCCCGCTGGTGGTGGGCGGGGGGGGGCCCGGGTGGGGGGAC
>NZ_JARWRU010000131.1 GCF_029867845.1 Nocardia farcinica
CGGGGCCGCCCCGTGCGCCGGACCGCCCACCGGCCCGGGCGCCGGATGCGCTGGCGGAGCATACGGATCCGCGCCATCGGGGCCGGCGGCGCGCGCCGGGCGCGCGGCGGCGTACTCGGCGCGCACCGAGGGCGCGGACACCAGCGCGACGATCGTGGCCAGGGCCGTGACGACGATCGCCAGGGTGATCGTGGCGGGCCGCGACCAGTAGCCCTCGTCCTCGACGAGATAGCGCACGAACGTCATGGACGCGCTGATACCGAGCAGGGGCAGCACCACGGCCCGGTTCGGCAGTGCCCGCGGGTCGGCGGGCCACCAGATCACGGCCGCGATCCCGGCCAGGACGGCGGCCGCGACACACAGGACCACCGCGAACACGGTGCCGCCGACCCGGCCGGTGGAACCGAGTGTCCAGCCGAGAACGGCCACGAGCTCCGCGACCGACACGACGGCGATCCACACCGCGGCATGGCGTCCGGCGCGCAGCAGGACCCGTCCCGGCGTGGTGGCGTCCTGCCCGGCGGAGGACGGACTGCCCAGACTCGCCACGGCGGCGGCCACCAGCAGGCCGAGCCCGTAGTAGCCGAACCCGAACACCTCGGGCGTGCCGTCGGTTCCGAACACCACGCCACCGCCGACCACCAGGCCGAGCGCGACGGCGAGCGCGGTCGACCTGAGGCTCGGGTCGCGGCGGCCGAGGCCGAACGCGATCACGAGGGTGGCCGCGATGGCGGGCAGCACGGTCAGCGGTCCGGCGACGACGGTCGCCGCGGTCTGCCGGATGCCGCCGAACAGGACGGAGCCGTCGTCGTTCGCCAGCGAGATCACAGCGCCCACCAGGAGCCGCACCGTGCCGAAGAGCGCCGCCGCGACCGCGACCCAGGCCAGCGCCACGGGCGTGCCACGCCGGCGGCTCTCGTCCTTCGCCGACACCAGATCGTAACCGCGCGGCGCGGCGGCGGCCACGAAGGCGGCCGCCGCGCCCCAGACGCCGAGACCGACCCCGGGGTTGTGCGGAATCCATTGCCCGACATGGATGATCGACACGATCACGTCGAAGCCGACGACGCCGACGCCGAGCAGGGCCAGCGGGGCGGCGGCCGCGGTGCGCGCCACCCGCAGCGCACTCCCACCGGGCGCGGCGGTCGTCCAGCCGAGCGAGACGACGGCGGAGGCGATCACGCCCACCGCCGCGGCGACGATGAACAGGAACGTCGGCGCCACGAGCGCGGCCGGGCCGTCGGTGGCGGAGAAATGACCGTTCCAGGGGAAGATCAGCGCCAGCAGCAGGCCGACGACGGCGATCCCGTCACGCCGCAGATCCGGCCAGGGGACCGAACGCGCGGGCGCAGGCGGGGCGACGAACCCGGGGAGCACCTGCCCGGTCGGATACGGGGCCGGTGGCGCGACGATCGCGTGTGCGCCGGTCGCGACCTGGTGCGGCGGCAGGGGAACCGCCTCGGCCGCTTCGCCCGACGCGGTGGGGTCGTCGCCGCTCACGTTTTGCCTCCCGATTGCCGGACCCGGGCGTGTCGATCGTTCGCCCGCGCCGGACAGTCTGGCGCGCCGAGGCGGAGTGCACCATCGTTCGTTCGCTCGTCATTCACTCGACCGACAGCGCGGTCGCGGTCCGCTCGGACAGGAAGCGGGCCAGCGCGGCGGCCCGGTCGGCGTCGGTCGCCGTCGCGCCACCGGCGGGACAGAAGCGGGCGCGCACGCAGCCGATGCCGGCGCGTTCGAAGACGATGTCGACGGCGGTGTCGCGGTGGGTGAGCACCAGCGCCGCCAACGGGCGCCGGGCTCCGTCGTGCCTGGCGTGGGCGAGGGCGAGGTCCAGATCGGCGATGGCGGGCGGCAGGAAGTCGATGACGTTGCCCTGCCGCAGGAAACGGCGGATGACCGCGTCGTCGACGATCTCGTGGACTGCGAGGATGAGCGCGTCCAGCGCGGTGGCCGGAACGACGACCGCGAACTCCGGTACCGGGCCGATCGCCATCACGAGGTCCTCGGGGCGCGGCCGCCCCGCACTCCCCCGTGCTGCGGGTGCGCGCACGGCATCGCTCCTCCTGCCTCGGTCGTCGGCACCCGCGCGGACGGGGGGCCCGCGGCGCGCGCAGCGCGCCCCGGCGCCCCCGCGGCCCCCCCGCGCGCGGGGCGTGTGGGCGGCCGGCGGGGGGG
>NZ_JARWRU010000132.1 GCF_029867845.1 Nocardia farcinica
ACCACCGCGCCGATGTCGTGCTCGGCCAGCACGCCGAGCAGTTCGCGCACCGTCGTCTCCGGTCCGACGGTGGCCACCTGACTGCCCTTCCTACGCAGGATCTCCGCAATGCGCATCTGTTCACCATCCAGACTCACGGGGTTCAAGCATCTCGCCTCCACCGCGCCGTGACCAGCACGAAACGGCATCGAGAGGGGAGCGGGAAACGGTCTCGGCCGGTGCTCAGCCGCGCCGCGCGTCCGCCTCGTCCCACATGTCCCCGGTCCGGCCCGTCCGGTCCCGGCCCGTCCGGTCCATATCGCGGGCGAGCAGCGCGGCGGTGGCCTGGGCGATCCCCGCGGCGGTGGCCAGATCGATGCCGGTGAGCCTGCCGATCCGGCGCAACCGGTAGTCGACGGTGTTGGGGTGCACGAACAGCTGCCTGGCGGTGAGCCTGCGGTTCATGTCGTTGCGCAGATAGGCCCGCGCGGTCTCGAACAGCTCCGGGTGGGCTTCTAGCGGGTCGAGCAGGCGCGCCAGCTGCCTGCCCGCCGGACCGTCGCGGGTGAGCTGGTACTCCATCGCCAGGTCGTCGAGCCCGTGCAGACCGGGACCGCGTCCGGCCAGGCGGGCCAGCTCGAGCAGCTCGTGGACCTGCTCGGCGGCCTCGGGCACCTGCCCGGCCGCGGCGACCATCGCGGTCGCCGCCAGCGCCGACCCGGCCGCCGCCGACAGTTCGGCCAGCAGTTCGGCGGTGAACTCGGGCTCGCCGGGCACGCGCGCCAGCAACAAAGTGCCACCGGTGTGCGCGAGCAGCCCGGGCGTCTCGGCGCCGAGCACCTCGGCGACCGCGGCGGGCACACCACGCGACCCACGGGCCGCCTGTTCATCCGGCGGTCCTGACGGCACCGCCGCCAGCGCGACCACCTGGTAGTACGGCGCGATCGGCAGTCCGCTGTGCCGGGCCACGGCCGTGCCCGGCCGCCCGCGCAGCACAGCCCAGGCCAACGCCAGCCCCGCCCCCCGCCCCTCGACCCCCCGCAGCCCGGCCACCAGGACAAAAGCCGCGCCCGCCCCACCCCCCCCCCCCCCCCGCCCCCCCCGGCCGGGGGGCGCGTGAGGCGACTGGGTTCTTCGGTCTCTGCCAGTCCTGCTGGCATCCGATGACGTGGACACCGGAGACGGGAAGTATCTGCCCGATGATCGGGTCAACCACGACTGACC
>NZ_JARWRU010000133.1 GCF_029867845.1 Nocardia farcinica
GCGCCCCCTCGCCGCCGCCCCCCCGCGCCTCTTCTTTCCATCGAACCGAATCCATACAATTTCATCCCCCCCCCGGCGGTAATTAATTGTATTGCACGGAAAGGGAATCCGATGCGCACCGCCGTGGCACCCGCCACCAACTCACAGGGCCACTGCCAGTTCCCGGGCTGCGGAGCACCACTGCCCGCTCGCAGCCCCCGGCCAACGCGGCGCCCCGCGCCGCTACTGCGACAACCGTGCACATACCGCGCAGAAGGCGTTGCGCGTACTCTGCACACCAGCGCCACCAAGGTGGCGGTTCTGCCGCAGTCCCCGCGGACGGTCACCGACAGTGTGGCGGCCACCCCGGCCGCGGCGGAGACCACGATGAACTGCATGTACTCCGGTCCGGTCGTGGGCCACCCTGGAATGCAGTACATCTGCTATGTCCACCACGACGACGGCTCGACGGAGGTCTTCTATGCACCCGGACCCTCAGCCCGGCCCTGACCCGGTCGTCCACGTCCTGCAACGCCCGCAGTTCGTGAACCAGGCCGACGGCACCGTGCGCGCCTACTACCCCGGCGACGACTGGCACGTCACCGGCACCGACCGCCAACATGCGATCACCCTGCTGCACGCCGAGTTCGACCGGCGCATGCAAGACCCCGCCTACGTCGCCGCGCACTGGAAACGCACCCAACGCCACCGAGACGGCCTAGAAACCACACCCGGGTTCGAGGTCAACGAGATCAGCCACGACGACTACCAGCACCGCACCGATGCCCTCGCCGAACGACTGCGGGAAGTCGACCCACCCGCCTGACCGTCGAATACAACAGCTGGCAGAGGCTCACGAGGCCCCGTTCCGGGGAGAGCTTTCGAGCCGAACTGCAGGGCAGCCGTTCACCATGTGGGCGGTCCGCTGAGGACCCCCTGTGGCGCTACTGCCCATATGGCCCCTACCGGTCCTAGTTTCCCAAGGGGCTGCATGATGTCGGAGGAGGTCGAGCCCTGGGTGGGCTAGAAGAGGATGAGCAGCAGGAGGAACGCGGCGGCCGCGGCGAGCCACCACTGCCAATTCCGGGGCAGGATGCGGAGCTCTCCGGCCTCTTCCAGGCGCCGGAGGTGGGTGAGGGCGTCGCGTTCGCGTTGAGTCAGCGGCCTCGCCCGGACAGGCACGAGGACCGGTGGCCGGCGGGGGCAGGTGGGCATCAGGTGGTAGTCCTCGACGCACCACGCGTTCCAGCACCGGTAGTACGGCGGGGTGTATGCCATGCCGTGGCCACCCTTCTCTGTGAGGTCAGCTGGCCAGGTCGAGGAGATCGAGCAGATCGCGGGGATGCTCGGCCTCGGTGTCGGTGGCGGGGAGTTCGAACAGCACCAGCGTCGATGCTGCCGCGGCGGCGTCGGCTGCCCGTTGCTCGGCGCGTTCCCGGATCGCGCATGTCGGGCCGATCCCTTGGGCGACCGATCGCGGTGACAGCAGCCACCCTCGGCAGCGGCGGCAGTGCGCGACAAGCCGGACCGTGG
Source organism: Nocardia farcinica (assembly GCF_029867845.1). Lineage (GTDB taxonomy): Bacteria > Actinomycetota > Actinomycetes > Mycobacteriales > Mycobacteriaceae > Nocardia > Nocardia farcinica_A. Next base: position 1,513 of record NZ_JARWRU010000133.1, read on the forward strand.
GCCCGTCGTCGATGTCGGCCATCTCGTTCTCCCTGCGACCAGCGTGGCTCTGCCTTTGCGATGCCCAGCCTGACACAACCGACCGACAACCAAGGCTGCCGTCGAAAGACCGGCCGATTCAGTAGGTCCCCGGCCCCTGTGTGCCGAATCTGCTCGAGCCTGCGCGCGGCGCACTCGACGGGGTGAAGGGGCGAGCCCGACCGACCATGCGGTCGGTGAAGACTTCGGGAACCGGATCGGGCCGGTCGGCGTCCAATCCTTGTGACCGAGCGTTCTCGGCCACAACAAGGGGGACCCATCATGGGAGTACGTGTCCTGGCGATCATGGCGACCGCAGGCATCTTGGCCGCCGCACCGATCGCGCTCACCACCGCACCAGCCACCGCAACACCTGCGACGATTGACTGCAAGTACACCGGCCCGATCGTCGGGCACCCAGGAATGCAGTACGTCTGCTACGTCCACAACGAAGACGGATCGAGGGAGATCTTCTATGCACCCGGCCCCTCAGCCCGGCCCTGAACCGGTCACCCACGTCCTGCAACGACCGATGTTCGTCGACCAGGCCGACGGCACCATCCGCGCCTACTACCCCGGCGAGGACTGGTGGGTCACCGGGGCGGACCGCGACGCCGCGATCACCGCCCTGGTCACCGAATCCCAACGCCGTCTGGAAGACCCCGCCTACCTCGCCGAACACTGAGCCTTTTTCATCCTCTGTGACCAGCCCGACGCCGGTGGCTCGAGGCAGGCGGCGAGCCTCCCCACGTACCAGCGAAGCCCCTGGTAGGAGAGCAGATCGACCAAGATCACTGTCCACCAGAGGCTTCACTTGTTGT
>NZ_JARWRU010000134.1 GCF_029867845.1 Nocardia farcinica
CGGGGTCCCGCCCCGCTTGGGGGGGGGGGTCCCGGTGTCGGCGGGTGTGTGTCTGGGCGGGTTGTTGTTTTTCGGCGCCCCGCCCGCGGCGGCCGATGGTGCCCGTGGCCCACTGGGCGACTCGATAGTGCGGTCGGCTGGTCATGGGGCGTCCGTTCCCGCCGGTCGGGGCTGTCCCGATTATGCGTTCGCTTAGAATGGTATTGGCATTCTCATTTTTTGCAAGTACCGTATTCAAGTGATGAACGAGCAAGTGCAGACCTCGTCCGGCATCCCGCTGGAGCCGAGCTACGGACCGGAGTCGAGGCGTACCGATCCGCCGCCGCCGGGCGTGTTCCCCTTCACCAGGGGCAATTTCGCGTCCGGCTATCGCGGCAAGCTGTGGACGTTCCGGCAGTACTCGGGGTTCGGCACCGCGGAGGAGTCCAACCGGCGTTACCGGTATCTGCTCGACCAGGGCGGCACCGGGCTGTCGGTCGCGCTCGACCTGCCCACCCAATGCGGTTACGACTCCGACGATCCCGAGGTGAGTGAGGAAGTCGGCCGGGTGGGCGTCGCCGTCGACACCCTGGCCGACGCCGAGCTGCTCTTCGACGGCATCCCGCTCGACAGGATCAGCACCAGCTTCACCATCAACGGCACTGCCGCCATCCTGCTCGCGCTCTATGTGGCCGCCGCGGAGAAGAAGGGCGTGCCGCGCGCGAAGCTCACCGGCACGATCCAGAACGACATCCTCAAGGAGTACGCCTCGCGCGGCACCTGGATCTGGCCGCCGCAGCCCTCGCTGCGCCTGATCGCCGACACCATCGAATTCTGTGCCGCCGAGGTGCCGCGCTTCAACGCGATCTCGGTGGCCGGCGCGCATTTCCGCGACGCGGGCGCCAACGCGGTGCAGGAGATGGCCTTCACCCTCGCCGACGGCGTCACCTACTGCGACACCCTGGTCGAACGCGGGCGCATGAGCATCGACCGGTTCGCCCCGCAGATCTCGTTCTTCTTCTACACCCACGGCGACTTCTTCGAGGAGATCGCCAAATACCGTGCGGGCAGGCGGCGTTGGGCCACCATCGTGCGCGAACGCTACGGCGCGAGCAGCGACAAGGCCGCCATGTTCCGCTTCGGCTGCGTCGCGGGCGGCGCCTCGCTGTACGCACCGCAGGCGCAGAACAATCTGGTGCGCGTGGCCTACGAGGCGCTGGCCGCGGTGCTCGGCGGCGTGCAGTCGATGTTCACCGCGGCCTGGGACGAGCCGTTCGCGCTGCCAAGCGAGGAGTCCGCCACCCTGGCGCTGCGCACCCAGCAGATCCTGGCCTACGAGACCGGCGTGACCAGAGTGGCCGACCCGCTCGGCGGCTCCTACTTCGTCGAGGCGCTCACCGACGCGACCGAGCAGCGCATCGTCGAGATCATGGACGATCTCGAGCGGCGCGGCGGCATGGTCCGTTGCATCGAGGACGGCTACCTGCAAGGGCTCATCGCCGACGCCGCCTTCGAGTTGCACCACGCCGTCGAGTCCGGGGAGCGGCCGGTGGTCGGGGTCAACCGGTTCGTCACCGACGAGCCCGCCCCCGACATCGGCACCTACGCGCTCGACGCCGACGGCAGGGAGCGGCAGCTGAAAAGGCTGGCCCGTGTGAAGGCCGAACGCGATCCCGCCGCCGTGCGCGCGACGCTGGCCGCGCTCTCGCGGGCGGCCGAGGGAGAGGACAACCTCATGCACCATCTGATCGCCTGCGCCAACGCCTACTGCACGGTGGGTGAGATGACCGCCGCGCTCAAAGCGGTGTGGGGCGAGTTCCAGCAGCCGGTGGTGTTCTGATGCCCGCCCGCGTGCTGGTCGCCAAGCCCGGCCTCGACGGTCACGACCGCGGCGCCAAGATCGTGGCCCGCACCCTGCGCGACGCGGGCTTCGAGGTGATCTACACCGGTATCCGCAAGAAGGTCGAGGAGATCGTCGCCATCGCGGTGCAGGAGGACGTCGCCGTGGTGGGGCTGAGCATCCTGTCCGGCGCGCACGTTGCGCTCACCCGGCGCGTGATCGACGGCCTGGCGGCGGCCGACGCCGCGGACATCGCGGTGGTCGTCGGCGGCACCATTCCGCGCGCGGACGTGCCGGTGCTGCTGGAAGCCGGTGCGGCGGCGGTGTTCCCGACCGGGACCGCGCTGGAGACCGTGGTCGAGCAGATCAGGGCGCTCACCGCGTCGGTCACCCCCTGAGACTTTCCGCCCCCGAATCGGACGGCCCGGCCATCGGGCAGCTTGGAGGAACACGTGCGTATCGGCGTGATGATCGGGCCAGAGAAGGGCGACACCGGCCGCAAGCTCGACCGGATGCTGCGCGACATCGAGTGGGCGGAGTCGGCGGGCATGGACACCGCCTGGATTCCGCAGATCCCCACCGACTTCGACGCACTCACCACCGTCGCGGCCATGGGGCCGGTCACCAGCCGTATCGAACTGGGCACCGCCGTGGTCCCCTTGCAGGCCCAGCACCCGGTCGCGCTCGCCCGCCAGGCGCTGTCGGTGCACGCGGCCGCCGCGGGCAGGCTGGCCCTCGGCGTCGGCCCCTCACACCACTGGATCGTGCGTGACATGCTCGGCCTGCCCTACGACCGCCCCGCCGCCTACACCCGCGACTATCTCGAGGTGCTCGCCGCCGCGCTGCGCGGCCCCGGCCGGGTCGACGTGGAGAACGACACCTTCACCGTCCGCAATCCGCTCGATCTCGGCCCGGTCGCCCCGCTGCCGGTGCTGGTCGCCGCACTCGGCCCGGTCATGTTGCGTATCGCCGGTGAGCACACCGACGGGACCGTGCTGTGGATGGCCGACGAGAAGGCGATTTCCGAGCACGTCGTCCCCAGGATCACCAGAGCCGCCGCCGAGGCGGGCAGGCCCGCACCGCGCATCGTGGCCGGACTGCCGGTGTGCCTGTGCGCCAGGGCCGAGATCCCCGAGGCGCGGGCGCGCGCCAACCGCATCCTGGGCGAGGCCGAGGTCTCGCCCAACTATCAGCGGCTGCTGGAACAGGGTGCGGCGCACGACATCGGCGACCTGTGCGTCGCCGGTGACGAGGAGAGCATCGTCGCGGGACTGCGGCGCTACGGCGAGGCGGGCGCGACCGACCTGTCGGTGCGGCTGCTGCCCATCGGCGACACCCGCGACGAACTGGTCGCCTCCAAGCGACGCACCCGGCAGATGATCGCCGACATCGCCGAGGCGCTGCGATGACTGCCGAGACCGCGGGTCCGCTCGCCGGCATCCGCGTCCTCGAGGTCGGCACAATGCTCGCGGGTCCGTACGCGACCATGATGCTGGCCGATCTCGGCGCCGAGGTCACCAAACTCGAGCCGCCCGGCGGAGACATCTCCCGGCAGGTGAGCGACAGCTACTTCGCCAGCCTCAACCGGGGCAAACGCAGCATCACCATCGAACTCGGCACCGAACGCGGCCGGGCGGCGCTCGGCGAACTGGTCGCCGGATCCCACGCGCTGCTGGTCAATCTCAAACCGTCCGCCATCCGCGGACTCGGCCTCACCTACGAGGACCTGCGCCACTACAACGAGCGGATCGTGTGCGTGGCGATCACCGGCTACGGGCTGCACGGCGGGGACGATCCCGCCTTCGACTACGTCATCCAGGCCGCCACCGGCGTCGCCGCCCTCACCGGTGACCCGGACGGGCCGCCCACCCTGCCCGGCTACTCCTCGGCCGACAACTCCACCGGACTCACCGCCGCCCTCGGCTTGCTCGCCCAGATCGTGTCCGGGCGGGGCGGACAGATCGACGTCTCGCTCTACGAGGTCATGCTCTCGCAGCTCAACTATCACGCCGCGGCCTATCTGGACGGCGGGGTGCGGCCCCGGCGGCGGCCGTTCGGGGCACACTCGTATTACGTTCCCGCGCAGATGTTTCCGACCGCGTCGGGACACCTGGCACTGTTCGTGACGCACGACCGGTTCTGGAAGGCCTTCGCGGCGGAGGCCGGGATCGACGGGTTCGCCACCATGGCCGAGCGGGTCGCCCGGCGGGACGAGGTGCTGGCGGTGGTCACCGCCGCGCTGGCCGGGGACACCGCCCGCGGGTGGGAGGAACGACTGCGACCGCTCGGGATACCGGCCGCCGCCGTGCGGGAATTGCCCGAGGCGCTCGACGCAAGCCCCGAGGTCGTGGTGCGAGCGGGAGAACATCGGCTCGTCGGAAGTCCGATCCGGGTGGCCGGGTACCGGCCTCGGTACGGGCCGCCCCCGCGGCTGGGCGAGCACGGGGCGGCCTGAGCGGAGCGGGCCGCGGCCCCGCCCACACGCTGGTTCCGGTCACCGGCGGCGGACCGGCTGTTCAGTTGATCGCCGCGGTGGCCCGGGCTTCGAGGGCGTCGAGGACATCGACGTAGGTGCCGGGTACGCCGATGCGCATGACCGGATCGGCGGTGGTGGCGGGGAATTCGAAGGTGAAGAAGCGACAACAGCCGGATTCGCGGGCGGCCAGATCGCGGGCGGCGTCTTCGCTGCCGGGATGGAGAGTGAGGTCGAGTCGGGTGGGGTGGGGACGGTGGGCCGACCGGACCGATCCGGCGAAGAAGCTGTCGAATTCGGCGACCCGGATCGGCTGTTCGACGGTGGGTAGAGTGCAGGCGTCGGGAACCCAGTCCTGCGACGAAGGCGTCATGTCTCCACGGTAGACCCGCCGCGGCCCCTACGGCCCGACCATGACCCGACCAGCCCGGGCCCTGGGGGAATAACTCGTATTAGACGGGGAATTAGGCGGGGTG
>NZ_JARWRU010000135.1 GCF_029867845.1 Nocardia farcinica
CGCCCACCTCCAGTCGATCAGCTCGATCACCACCGACAGCGTCACACCGATGAGCACCGCGAGCAGCAGCCCGAGGAAGGCCAGTTGCAGTGTCTGACCGAAGGATTCGAAGAACACCTCGGTGGCCGGGCGGCGCTGGTAGATGCTCTCGCCGAAATCGCCGCGCAGGGCGCTGCCGAGCGCGTCGAAGTACTGCACGTACAGCGGACGGTCCAGCCCGAGCAGCGCGCGCTGCTCGGCGAGCAGCTTCTCCACGTCACCGCCGTCGGCGCCGAGGGTCAGGCCGCCCGCCGCGTCGCCCGGCACGATGTACAGCAGGAAAAACGCTCCTGTGAACGCGCCCCAGACGACGACCACCGCGTAGGCCAGCCGCCGCAGCGCGTACCTCACCATCTCCATCGCGTGACCATCCCCATCGCGCGCCTACTGCTCGAGCCAGGCGTTGTACAGGTACTGGTCGAGGCCGACCGCCTGGATGCCGTGCAGGGTGGGCTGGTAGGCCCAGATGTCCACGTCGTTGACGACCGGGATCACATACGCCTGCTCGACCAGCTCGCGGGCCGCCTTGTCGACGATCTCCTGGCGGGCCTGCTTGTCCAGGACGGTGTTCTGCTCCTGCAACAGGCGGTCCGCCTCGGTGCCGTCGGGCAGGAACGACCGGTTGGAGCCGGTGGTCTTGCCGTAGTTGGCGCGCAGCACGTCCGGGTCCGGCGTGGAGTGGTACCAGTAGGCGATGTCGTACTCGCCCGACAGCAGCTTCTGGTTGGCCTCGGCGGCCAGCGGCGGGTCGAGCACCAGTTCGACGCCGAGCTCGCGCCACTGGCTCTGCAGCACCTGCCAGCCCGCGGTGTCCTGCGGGCCGCGCAGGCTCAGCCGCTCACCGGCGGCGTCGACGCGGATGCCGTCGGGGCCGACGGTGCCCCAGCCCGCCTCCTCCAGCAGCTTCACCGCCCGGTCCGGGTCGTACTCCAGGAACTCGCTGACGTCGGAGAAGTAGGGGTTCGCCGGGCTCAGCGGGCCCTTGGCAGGCTCGTCGTGGCCGTGCGAGACGATCTTGACGTACTCCTCGCGGTCGACGCCGATCTGCAGCGCCTGCCGCACCCGCACGTCCCGCAGGAACTTCGAGGAGGTGTTCACCGGCAGCTCGGTGCCGGTGGCCGGGTTGAGGGTCTTGGCGATGGTGAGCCCGGCCGCCTCCAGCTGGTCGACGTACTTGCCGTTGACCCAGTAGATGAACTGCAGTTCCTCGCCGCCGATGACCGCGCCGTTGCGCACCGAGTCCTCGGGGATGATCTTGTAGACGACCTCGTCCAGGTAGGCCGCGCCGGTCCGGCCGAAATAAGCCGGGGCCCAGTTGTATTCGGGCCGCTTCTTCAGCACGATCTGCTGGTTGGGAACGTAGCTCTCCAGGTAGAACGGGCCGGAGCCGTCCACCCACTTCTGCCGCTCGTTCACCGGCAGCGCCGCGGTCTTCTCCGAGACGATCGCCGCGTGCGCCCGCGACAGGCTGGTCAGGAAGGCCGCGTTGGGCTCGTCGAACTCGACGATCACCTCGTACTTCGAGGGCACGGTGATCTGGCGGATGCCCTCCACGATCGTCTTGGCGCTGGAGTGGATGCCGGGGCGGGCCAGGCTCTCGAAGTTCTTCTTGACCACGTCGCCGGTCAGTTCGGTGCCGTCGTGGAAGGTCACGTCCTCACGCAGCGTGAAGTGGTAGATCCTGGCGTCGGTGACCTCCCACGAGGTGGCCAGCCAGGGCTCGAGCTCCTTGGTGTCGGGGTTGTAGAACACCAGCGAGTCCGACAGCGCGCGGGCCACGGTGCGCCACACCTGGTTGACCACGGCCGCGTCGACGCCGTTGTAGTCGGCGGACAGGCCGATGTTGAGGGTTCCCCCCGCCACCGGCTCCCCGGAGGCGTCGCCTCCCGAGGTTCCGCCACCTGCGCAGGCGGTCGCCACCAGCGCCACCAGCGTGGCGGCCGCCGCGACGCGCCAGCCCCCTCTCTTCCACCCGACTGCCACGTACCGACTCCTTTCGCGCACGACCCGCGGAGCACGTGCTGCTGCCACGGGCACGGTCGAGCACCCCCGGATGCCGCGCGCACCTGCGCTTTTCGACGGGGAACCGGGACTCGATCGCTGCATGGGAGGTTCCCAGCCGGGCGCTTCGATGCGAATGGTTTGCCTCAGTGGTGTTTTAATCACCAGTCGCTGGACCACTGATCCGGCGCGTGCGATGTGCCACGGCCGGACCGCCGGACGGCACGGTCGTGATGCCACGAACCCCTGCCCCGGCCCCTCCGCGCGCCCTGGCACGGCCCTCCGGGAGACGCCGGCCGTCCCGCTCGCGCGGTGACATGTTTGCGCTCGGACGGTATGTCCGATTTGATGCCCTCATGAGCAATGGCGCCAGAGAAGTCGACGTCTGCGTGGTGGGGCTCGGGCCGACCGGCCGGGCGCTGGCGCACCGGGCCGCCCGGGCCGGGATGAGCGTGACGGCCGTCGACCCGCGGCCGGAGCGGTTGTTCCCGCCCACCTTCTCCTGCTGGATCGACGAGCTGCCGGACTGGTTGCCACGCGAGGTGATCGCCAGCCGGATCGAGGCGCCGGTGGTGTGGACCCAGAGCGAGCATCGCATCCAGCGGCCGTACGCGGTGCTGTCCAAGCAGGGGCTGTTCGACGCGTTGTCGCTCGAGGACGCCACCGTGCTGGCCGGGCGGGCGCGCCGGGTCGACGCGCACGAGGTCGAGCTCGCGGACGGGACGGTGGTGCGGGCGGCGACGGTCTTCGACACCAGGGGCCTGCCCACCACCGGAGCGCGGCGGGCGGCCAGCGCGCACGGCATCTTCGTCGACGAGGAGACCGCGGCGCCGATGGTGCGCCCCGGCGAAGGTCTGCTGCTGGACTGGCGGCCGGAGAACGGCGCAGGGCCGGACGAGCCGCCGTCGTTCCTGTACGCGGTGCCGCTGGGCGACGGCACGGTGATCTTCGAGGAGACCAGCCTCGGCCTGCGCGGCGGCATGCCCCAGCACGTGCTGCGCAAACGCACCCTGGCCAGGCTCGCCGCGCACGGGATCAGGCTGACCGGCGAAGAGCCGACCGAGGCGGCGCACTACCCGCTGGACCAGCCGCCGCCGCGCAAGGGCACCGCGCGCGCCATCGAGTTCGGCTCACGCGGCGGCATGATGCACCCGTGCACCGGCTACAGCGTGGCCGACTCGCTGGCCCTGGTCGACACCGCGATCGACGCGCTGCGCGCGGGCCGCGACCCGGTGGCGGCGCTGTGGCCGTGGCAGGCCCGGCTGGTGTACTGGATGCGCATGCGCGGTCTCTACGGCCTCGGCCGGTTGACCACCGAACAGTCGATCGCCATGTTCGAGGCGTTCTTCACCGAGTCCGAGCGCGGGCAGCACGCGCTGCTGTCGGCGCACGCCGACTACACCGCGCTCGGGGCGGTGCTGTTCAACACCGTGGCCCACACCTGGCCGTTCCGCTGGCGCTACGACCTGGTGGGCTGGACCAACCGCAACCGCTGGGCCGGGTACGAGTTCGAACCCGCCCGCGAGAAGACACCCGAGCTGGACTGAGCCTGCCGGACCGGTCTAGCTGGTCTCGGCGGCCCGCCGGTAACCGCGCACCGCCGGCCAGGCGAACACGACGATCATGCCGACGGTCCAGGCCACGGTCTTCAGCAGCGGCTCGGCGACCGGGCCGCCATAGGACAACCCGCGCATGGCGTCGATCGCGGTGCTCATCGGCTGATTGGCCACCACGTCCTGCAGCCAGGTCGGGTAGGCGAAGACCGGCACGAAGCCGGTGTTGAAGAACATCAGCAGCGTGTTGATGATGCCGATGACGCTGACCAGCAGCACGCCCTCGGTCAGCGTGGCCAGCGCGGTCACCAGCACCGCGAAGCCGACGCCGAACAGGACGGGGATGCCGATCAACGCGATCGCCGCCAGCGGGCCCTGGCCGAACCGGAAGCCGAGCGCGAAACCGACGGCCAGCACGAACAGCGTCGTGATGAACACCCGGACCGCCTCGGCCAGCAGCCGACCGGTCAGGCCGGCGGCCCGGTTCATCGGCATGGTGTGGAAGCGGGCCAGCAGGCCGGTGGTCTTCTCCACCTTGAAGCCCAGCGCGCTGACCACCGCGCCGGACATGGCCGCCACCAGGCAGATCATCGGCACCTGGCCGTAGACCGACGGCATGCCGGTGGCGGTGGTGATGGAGTTGCCGAGCACGATCTTGAACATCAGCAACGTGGCCGCCGGGTAGACCAGCGTCTGGATGGTGGTGGCCGGGTCGCGCAGCCAGCCGATCAGCAGCCGCTTGCACTGGAGCACGCTGTGCCTGGCCCAGGTGAGCGGAGAGTTCTCCGAGCGGGCCCGCACCGCGGGCAGCTCGTGGAAGGTCGTGCCCGCCTCGGTGCCGGCCTGCTCGCTCGTGGCGCTCGCCTCCTCCGACGGGGTGGTCGTGACTGTCGCCGTGCTCTGCACCGAACTCATGCCCGCCTCACACTCGCCCACACCGCGAACGGGGTGAACACCACTGCCATTGCGATGACCCAGACCAACGGCACCCACAACACGCCCCAGCTCACCCCGTCGGAGGCCATGTCGCGCAACGCAAACGAGAACTGGGAGATCGGCTGGTTGCGCACGAACGGCTGGATCCATTCGGGGAAATTGCGTTCCGGCACGAAGCCGCAGGACAGCATGCCGAAGATCAGCGTCGGCAGGGTCAGCGCCTGGCTGAGCTGCTCGGGGCTCTTGGTCAGGCTGCCGAGGCCGTCGGCGCCGATGGCCAGCACGGTGCCGATCACCAGCGCGGACACGCAGAACAACACCGCCTGCCCGATGCCCGCCTCGAACCGGAAACCGATCATGTGACCGAACAGCAGGGCGCCCACCAGCGAGGTCAGCGAGCGGACGATGCCCGCGCTGATCCTGGACAGGAAGGGCACCAGGGTGCCGATCGGCATGGTCTGCAGCCGGGTGCTCAGGCCGGTCATGGCCTCGAAGGCGGCCAGCTGGGCGTTGGAGAGCATGGTGACCGACATGGTCTGCAACACGATGATCGGCATGACGAACTGCGCGTAGTCGATGCCGTGGAACTTCATGACGTACCGCAGCGGCAGGTAGAAGCCGAGGGTGAACACCAGCGGGGTGATGAAGGCGACGACCAGCTCGCCCTTGGTCGCCATCGTCCACACCACGCGGCCGGTCAGCGCGCGCCACTGCGCGAACGACGACGGCGCGGCCTGCGGCAGTTCGGCGAACAGGTCGGTGCGGGTCGGCTCGGCGACGGCGGTCACGCGCCACCGCCCGAGTGACCGGTGAGCGAGAGGAACACGTCGTCGAGGGAGGGCCTGCGCAGGGCGATGTCGGCCAGTTCGACACCGGCGGCGTCGAGCCTGCGCAGCGCCTCGGCGAGGGTGGCCGCGCCCTCTGGCGCGGGGATGGACAGCTGCTCGCCGCCCTTGCCCGCCTGGATCTCGGCCAGCACCGCGGCGGGGCCCAGGTCGCCGCGGGGATAGGGGGCGATGTGGGGCATTGTAGGGGAGAGCGGGACCCCCGCGCAGTTGCATCCGCCCGGGCGCGGCGTGTGCGCGGGGGCG
>NZ_JARWRU010000136.1 GCF_029867845.1 Nocardia farcinica
GGTGACATGTTCGATCAGCGCACCGGCGGCAAGTACGCCCAGCACGTCGACAAGGGCCAGCAGCAGGCCAAGGACTTCCTGGACCGGCAGAGCCCGCAGAACCCGCAGAGCCCCCGGCAGGAGCCCCCGCAGCAGCCCTGACCCGCACGACATCCGCGACGGGCCCCGCGTCGATCAGCCGACGCGGGGCTGGTCGTGTGTGCAGCGGCGGGGGCCAGTCGGTGCGCGCGGCCGTCGCCCCCCCGGCGCGGGGCAGGCCAGGGAACTCGTGCTCGACGCGGCGGAGAACCTCTTCGCCGCACAAGGATTCGATGCCACGCCGACCTCCGCCGTGGCGGCGGCGGCCGGCATCCCGAAAGGACTGCTCTTCTACTACTTCCCCACCAAGGACGCCATCCTGTCCGCGCTGGTGGCCGAGCGGGCGCGCGCGCAGCCGGTGCCCGACCTCGACGCCGTCGTCGCGCCCGGCGACCCGGCCACCAGCCTGGTGCGGCTGCACGCCGCGCTGAACCCCCGCGACCGCCGCTCCTCGCTGCTGCGGGTGATCCTGTGGCGCGAGGCGGGCACCCACCCCGATGTGCGCAGGCAGCTGCGCCGGATGCGCGACCACCTGCTGGAGACGACCGCGCGGGTGTTGCAGGCCAGCGCGCCCGCTCCGGTCGAACCGCGCACGCTGCGGGCCTGCGCGCTGACCTGGGTCTCGGCCGTGTTCACCGTGACCGCCGCCGACCGGCCGCACGCGCTGGACGGCCTGCCGGTGCCCACCGCCGAGGAGATCCTCGGCGTGGCGAGGGTGGTGGCCGCCGGGCTGACCGGATCGGCCTGAGCGACGGTGATCCTCAGCCGTCGAGGAAGGCCAGCACCTCGGCCGCGAAACGCGGGTGGTTGATCGCGCCCATGTGCCCGACGCCGGGCACGATCACCAGCCGCGAGTCGGGGATGCGGTCGGCGGTGCGCCGGAAGGACTCGGTCGAGTAGAAGGTGTCGCGCTCGCCGCCGATCACCAGGGTGGGCGCGGTGAGCGTGGGCAGGCGGTCGGTGACGTCGAAGCGGTCCTCGGCCAGCACGAAGGCCAGCGTGTCGGCCGGATCGCTGGGGCGGGCCAGTGGATCGAGCAACCACATGATCGCCTTGTTCACCCGCCCGAGGACCGGGCCGTTGCCGGTGGCCAGGTGGTGCAGGCCGCGCCGGCCGGTGGCCGCGGCCTCGGCGTAGCGCAACTGCGCGGATCGGGCGTGCTCCTCCAGCCGCGACGCCGCCGCGCCGATCACCAGTCTGCGCACCACGTCGGGGTGGTCGAGGGCCAGTTGCAGGGCCAGCGAGCCGCCGGAGGAGATGCCGAGCACGTCGACCGGGCCGCCGTAGGTGGCGCGCAGCGCGGCGGCGTGGTCGTCGGCGATCTCGGCCATGGTCATCCCCGCCCGCATGCCGGGCGCGCGGTTGATCGCGCACACCCGCCGGTGCGCGGCCAGCGGGGCCAGCGCGCCGATCTCGGCCTTGCGCATCATGCCGGTCGGATTGGCGTGGTCGGGGGTGAACCAGCGCAGGAACACCAGCGGCGGCCCGGAGCCGAGCGCCCGGTAGGGCAGGCCGAGCGGCAGGCTGCCCTCGACGATGTCGAGGTCGGCGGTCTTCGGTGCGTTCGGTGCGTTCGGGGCGGAGCTCATCGATTCCTCCCAGCGGGCGGGCAAGCGCGGACGGCGAAGGAACTGCTCGGCAAACCAATCGTGAGAACTGCTCTGCCGGTCAGTCTCGCACTCGCGCGGGCGCGCCGGGAAACCGCCCGCGAATCCTCCGCGACCGCGACGGGGACCGCGGGCCGGACTCCGGGCGGACACTCGGGAGAACTCCCGGAAGACCCCGGAAGACGCCGAACGGCGCCGCTCCCGAAGGAGCGACGCCGTTGGCTCAGATCAGTGGTGACTCAGCGAATCACTTGATGATCTTGGTGACGCGACCGGCGCCGACGGTGCGGCCACCCTCGCGGATCGCGAAGCGCAGGCCCTCGTCCATGGCGACCGGCTGGATCAGCTTGACGCTCATCTCGGTGTTGTCGCCGGGCATGACCATCTCGGTGCCCTCGGGCAGGGTCACGACGCCCGTCACGTCCGTGGTACGGAAGTAGAACTGCGGACGGTAGTTGTTGAAGAACGGGGTGTGGCGGCCGCCCTCGTCCTTCGACAGGATGTACGCCTGGCCCTCGAACTCGGTGTGCGGGGTGGTGGTGCCCGGCTTCACGACGACCTGGCCGCGCTCCACGTCCTCGCGCTTGATGCCGCGGACCAGCAGACCGACGTTGTCGCCCGCCTGGCCCTGGTCGAGCAGCTTGCGGAACATCTCGATACCGGTGACCGTGGTCTTGGTCTTCTCCGGGCGGATGCCGACGATCTCGACTTCCTCGTTCACGTTGATCACGCCACGCTCGACGCGACCGGTGACGACGGTGCCACGACCGGTGATGGTGAAGACGTCCTCCACCGGCATCAGGAACGGCTTGTCGGTCTCACGCACCGGGTCCGGGATGGACTCGTCGACGGCGTTCATGAGCTCGAGCACCGACTCGGTCCACTTCGGGTCGCCCTCGAGCGCCTTCAGGCCGGAGACGCGCACGACCGGGGCGTCCTCGTCGAAGTCCTGGGCGGCCAGCAGCTCGCGGACCTCCATCTCGACGAGCTCGAGGATCTCCTCGTCGTCGACCATGTCCGACTTGTTCAGCGCGACCAGGATGTAGGGCACGCCGACCTGACGGGCGAGCAGCACGTGCTCACGGGTCTGCGGCATCGGGCCGTCGGTGGCGGCGACCACGAGGATGGCGCCGTCCATCTGGGCAGCACCGGTGATCATGTTCTTGATGTAGTCGGCGTGACCCGGCGCGTCGACGTGCGCGTAGTGGCGCTTCTCGGTCTGGTACTCGACGTGCGAGATGTTGATCGTGATGCCACGCGCCTTCTCTTCGGGCGCCTTGTCGATCTGATCGAACGCGAAGCTCTCGTTCAGATCGGGGTACTTGTCAGCCAGCACCTTGGTGATCGCCGCGGTCAGCGTGGTCTTGCCGTGGTCGACGTGACCGATGGTGCCGATGTTGACGTGCGGCTTCGTCCGCTCGAACTTCGCCTTCGCCACTGTGTGGTCCTCCTGGACTTGTTGGTTCCTGCAGTTGCAGCAGTGCGGGGGTCATCCCTGCGGATACAGGGAACTTTCGGGTCGTACAGACGCCCCGGGAGTGTCCGGGGCAAGTGTGCCACCTGCCCCGGATGGGATCACTCCCCGGTCGCCTTGGCGATGATCTCCTTCGACACGTTGGCCGGAACCTCCGCGTACGAATCGAACACCATGGAGTAGTTCGCCCGGCCCTGGGTCTTCGACCGCAGGTCACCGATGTAGCCGAACATCTCCGAGAGCGGAACCAGCGCCTTGACGACACGGGCACCACTGCGTTCCTCCATGGCCTGGATCTGGCCACGGCGGGAGTTCAGGTCGCCGATCACATCGCCCATGTAATCCTCGGGCGTGGTGACCTCGACCGCCATCAGCGGTTCGAGGATCACCGGACCGGCCTTGCGGGCCGCTTCCTTGAGCGCCTGCGAGCCGGCGATCTTGAACGCCATTTCCGACGAGTCGACGTCGTGGTAGGCGCCGTCGAGCAGGGTCACCTTCAGGTTGACCAGCGGGTAGCCGGCGAGCACGCCGTACTGCATCGCGTCCTGGGCGCCCGCGTCCACCGAGGGGATGTACTCGCGCGGCACGCGGCCACCGGTGACCTTGTTCTCGAACTCGTAGCTCGCGCCGTCCTCGCCCACGAAGGGCTCGAGGGCGATGATGACCTTCGCGAACTGACCCGAGCCACCGGTCTGCTTCTTGTGGGTGTACTCGAGCTTCTCGACGGTCTTGGTGATCGTCTCACGGTAGGCCACCTGCGGCTTGCCGACGTTCGCCTCGACCTTGAACTCGCGCTTCATGCGGTCCACGAGGATGTCCAGGTGCAGCTCGCCCATGCCGCCGATGACGGTCTGGCCGGTCTCGGCGTCCAGCTTGACCGAGAAGGTGGGATCCTCTTCGGCCAGCTTCTGGATGGCGGTGCCCAGCTTCTCCTGGTCGGACTTGGTCTTGGGCTCGATGGAGACCTCGATGACCGGGTCCGGGAAGGTCATGGACTCGAGCACGATCTGGTTCTGCGGATCGCACAGGGTGTCGCCGGTGGTGGTGTCCTTGAGGCCGATCACCGCGTAGATGTGGCCCGCGGAGACCTCGGGAACCGGGTTCTCCTTGTTGGCGTGCATCTGGAACAGCTTGCCCAGACGCTCCTTCTTGCCCTTGGTCGCGTTGATGACCTGGGCGCCGGAGTCGACCTTGCCCGAGTACACCCGGATGTAGGTCAGCTTGCCGAAGAAGGGGTGCACGGCGATCTTGAACGCCAGCGCGGCGAACGGCTCGTCGGCGCTCGGACGACGGGTGATGACCTCGTCCTCGTTGCCGGGCACGTGGCCTTCGACGTTCTCGACGTCCAGCGGCGAGGGCAGGTAGTCGATGACGGCGTCGAGCATGGGCTGCACGCCCTTGTTCTTGAACGCCGAGCCGCAGAGCACGGGGTAGGCCTCGGAGTTGACCGTCATCTTGCGGATGGCGCCCTTGATCTCCTCGATCGTGAGCTCCTCGCCGCCGAAGAACTTGTCCAGCAGCGCCTCGTCGGACTCCGCGACGGCCTCGAGCAGCTCCTGACGGTACTGCTCGGCCTTCTCGGCCAGGTCGGCCGGGATTTCCTTGACCTCGTACTTCTCACCGAGCTTGGTCTCGCCGGTCCACACCTTGGCGTTCATCTCGACCAGGTCGACGATGCCCTCGAAGGTGTCCTCGGCGCCGATCGGCAGCTGGATGACCAGCGGACGCGCGCCCAGGCGGTCCTTGATGGTCTGCACCGTGAAGTAGAAGTCGGCGCCCAGCTTGTCCATCTTGTTGACGAAGCACACGCGCGGCACGTCGTACTTGTCGGCCTGACGCCACACCTGCTCCGACTGCGGCTCGACGCCTTCCTTGCCGTCGAAGACCGCGACCGCGCCGTCGAGGACGCGCAGCGACCGCTCCACCTCGACGGTGAAGTCCACGTGGCCGGGGGTGTCGATGATGTTGATCTGGTTCTGGTTCCAGAAACAGGTCACCGCGGCGGAGGTGATGGTGATGCCGCGCTCCTGCTCCTGCTCCATCCAGTCGGTGGTCGACGCGCCGTCGTGCGTCTCACCGATCTTGTAGTTGACACCGGTGTAGAAGAGAATGCGTTCGGTTGTGGTGGTCTTACCGGCATCGATGTGCGCCATGATGCCGATGTTGCGGACCTTCTTCAGGTCGGTGAGCACGTCCTGTGCCACGGAAATCTTCCCCGCTCTGCTCTGTCAGCGATTGCTTTGGGATCTGTGTGGACTGACCCTGTTCGGGTCATCACTATGTCAACGCCGGAACGGGCACCGTGGTGCCCTTCCGACCGTGAGGCCTTCCGGCGCCGACACGAGCGACGGGCCGGGGGGCTGTCACCAGCGGTAGTGCGCGAAGGCCCGGTTGGATTCGGCCATCTTGTGGGTGTCCTCGCGGCGCTTCACCGAGGCGCCGAGGCCGTTGCTGGCGTCGAGCAGCTCGTTGGCCAGGCGCTCGATCATGGTCTTCTCGCGACGGGCGCGGGAGAAGTTGACCAGCCAGCGCAGCGCCAGGGTGTTGGCGCGGCCGGGACGGACCTCGACCGGAACCTGGTAGGTGGCGCCACCGACACGGCGGGGCTTGACCTCGAGGGCCGGCTTGACGTTGTCCAGCGCGCGCTTGAGGGTGACGACCGGATCGGTGCCGGTCTTCTCGCGCGCCTGCTCGAGCGCGCCGTACACGATGCGCTCGGCGGTGGACTTCTTGCCGTCCAGGAGGATCTTGTTGACCAGCTGGGTGACCAGCGGCGACCCGTAGACCGGGTCGGCGATCAACGGACGCTTGGGAGCGGGGCCCTTGCGAGGCATATCAGCTCTTCTCCTTCTTGGCGCCGTAGCGGCTGCGGGCCTGCTTGCGGTTCTTCACACCCTGGGTGTCGAGCGAGCCGCGGATGATCTTGTAGCGCACACCCGGGAGGTCCTTCACACGACCGCCGCGGACGAGCACCATCGAGTGCTCCTGCAGGTTGTGGCCCTCGCCGGGGATGTACGCCGTGACCTCGACCTGGCTGGTCAGGCGAACACGCGCGACCTTGCGCAGCGCGGAGTTCGGCTTCTTCGGGGTCGTGGTGTACACGCGGGTGCACACGCCACGACGCTGCGGGCTCCCCTTGAGGGCCGCGGTCTTGGTCTTGGAGACCTTGTCGCGGCGACCCTTGCGGACCAGCTGGTTGATGGTTGGCATAGACCGGCTTTCCTTGTTGATTACGCGGTGTCGGGACGGTTGTTCACAAACTGCATGGCTGGTTTTCGAGCTGTTCTCGCACGTCCAACCACGTTTCTCGCGTCCCGAGGTCGGGCGTGTCGCGCGCGGGATGGAACCCGGAATCCGGGCACGCCGGAGAGGTCAGCCGCTCTCGCTGGCCTACTTCAACGCACGAACTTGCCCGCATGCTGTCGGGCACAGCGGTCCACGATACTCGCGGCCTGCACCGACGGTCAAAGCGGGCCCCATCAGGCCGTCCGGCAGCGCCCGGTCTTCGATCGGCGCTGTGATCTGCATCTCGACGGTCCGCACCTCGACGATCTGCACCTCAAACGATCTGCATCTCGACGCCGCACCTCAACGAGCGAGGTTCAGTGTCAATTCCAGCAGCGTCCTGGCCGCGGTGCAAGGGTCGGGATGTGACGATCCCTGGCGATAGTTGACCCACCAGCCGACCACCCCGGTGTCGGCCGCCGAGGCGGTCAGCCCGCACGCGTCGGGATCGTCCGGCCTGCGCATCTGCAGGGCGCGGGTGCCCTGCACGGTGACCGTCTCGTGCTGGTAGCCGAGTTTGTCGGCGGTGATCTTCTCGTTGCTCAGCGAGCCGATCTCGTACCAGTTGAGGGTGACCATGGCCAGCCCGCCCGGGGCGTCCTCGACGTCCCACATGCACACCGCGCCGTTGAAGGAGCCGGTGACATATTGCGCGCCGCCGAGCGCGCTGCCGATCTCCAGCGGCGAGACCACCTCGCACTCGCGCAGCAGCTTGTCGAAATCGGTGTTGATCTCCTGGCTGCCGCCCGCCGGGTGCGCCGAGCCCTCGATGGTGTCCCCGCAAGCCGCCGCGCCCGCGGTCAGCACGAGCGACGCGCACAGCGCGAGCGTCCGGCCCGCCCGCCCACGCGACCGCGCGGCACGTGCCTGCCTGCCCGCCCGAGTCATGAGCCCCCTCATTTCAGCCGCGAGACGGTGAGTTCGGCCAGCCGCCTGGTCTTGTCGCAGGGGTTGCCGGTCGGGCCGAACAGGCCGTAGGACATCGACCACTCGAAGAAGTCGTCGTCGAGCTGGACCGCGAGATCACAGACCGTGCCGGTGGGATCGAGGGCGGCGAAGCCGGGCCTGCCGCCGACCTCGATCTTGTCCGGCTCACGGCCGACGCTGCTCACCCACGCCTTCTCCCGGTCGATCGGGCTGCCGCGATAGGAGGCGAAGGTGATGCTGGGCGAACCGAGGCCGGCGGCCTGGTAGTTGCAGCCGACCGCGTTCTTGAACACCTGGGACAGCTGCGACAGCTCCGCGATCTCGCGGACCTCGTCGTCGCTGACATGCCCGCACTCGCCGACGAAGGGGCCGAGCGAGGCCACCTTCGGCGGCGGCCGCCGCGGCTCGTCGGTGGCCGCTCCGCCGCCGGACCCGCAGGC
>NZ_JARWRU010000137.1 GCF_029867845.1 Nocardia farcinica
GGGGGGGGGGGGGCCCCGCCGGCGGGTCTTGATCAGGCTGGCCACCGTGGCCACCGCCAGCACACCGAGGATCACCCCGAGCGAGACCGGCGTGGAGACCTCCGGCACCGCCACGTGCTCGCCGCCGTTGACCCACGGCAGCGTGTTCTCGTGCAGGGCGTGCAGCACCAGCTTCACACCGATGAAGGCCAGGATCGCGGCGAGGCCGTAGGACAGGTACACCAGCCGGTCGAGCAGGCCGCCGATGAGGAAGTACAGCTGGCGCAGGCCCATGAGGGCGAAGGCGTTGGCCGTGAACACCAGGTAGGGCTGCTCGGTCAGGCCGTAGATCGCCGGGATGGAGTCCAGGGCGAACAGCAGGTCGGTGAAGCCGATGGCGACCAGCGCCAGCAGCAGCGGCGTGGCCACGCGCTTGCCGTCGACGCGGGTGATCAGCCGGTCGCGGTCGTACTCCTCGGTGGTGGGCAGCACCTTCTCGGCAAAGGCGACGATCCTGCTGTCGCGCTGCTGCTCGGCCTCCACCTCGTGGCCGCTCTCGCGCAGCAGCTTGGCCGCCGTGTAGATCAAGAACAGACCGAACAGGTAGAACACCCAGCTGAACGCGTTGATCGCGGCCGCGCCGACGGCGATGAACGCGCCGCGCATGACCAGCGCGAGCACGATGCCGATCAACAGCACCTTCTGCTGGTAGATCCTCGGCACCGCGAAGGTGGACATGATGATCAGGAAGACGAACAGGTTGTCGACCGACAACGCTTTCTCGGTGACGAAGCCGGCGTAGTACTCCCCCGTGTAGGTCGATCCCCAACGCCAGGCCACGTAGCCGCCGAAGGCCAGCGCCAGGCCGACGTAGACCGCCGACCAGAAGCCGGATTCACGGAAGCTGGGTTCGTGCGGGGTGCGGACGTGGGCGTAGAAGTCGAAGACGAACAGGGCGAGCACCACGGCGATGGTGATCACCCACTCGAGCGCGCTCACCTGCATGCTGGACTCCGTTCGTCGGCCACGACCGCCATCATGCCCGAAATGTCCGGTACCTCGGGGGTGCGCACCTCGCTCCTCATGCTCGCACACCACGGCATCCACGCAGGTCACAGCCCATGCCACAGATTCGATCTCGACCGCGTCCGCCCGCGACCGCCGTGATCACCATCACCCTCGGCTCGGCTGCGCGCGGCCCGCGTATCTTCGGACGACGATGCTCACTCTGCTCCCCGCGCTCGCCGGCTTCGCCTTCCTCGACTCCCTCGATCTGCTGCTGGTCGGCGTCACCGCCGCGGTGATCTTCGACAGCAGGCTGCGCAGGCGCTCCCCGGTGCCTGCCGGACTCGGTTTCCTGACCGGCGTGCTCACCGCCACGGTGACCTTCGGCGTGTGCACCGTGCTCGGCATCGGCTGGCTGACCGATCTGTTCGACTTCCGCCTCACCCCGGCCGTCCGGTTCCGCGGCGAACTGCTGGCGGGCACCGTGCTGCTCGTCCTCGCCGCCCTGCCCGCCACCGGTGAACGCAGCGCGCCGCCGGCACGGGCGGTGGAACTTCGCGGCAGGCCGGGCGTGCTCGCCCTGGCCGGGCTGGCGATCGGCGTCGTCCAATCCACCACGTCGGTGCCCTACCTAGCGGCGCTGGCGATGCTCTCCGCCTACCACGCCTCGGCGACCGTCTGGCCCGCCATCCTGCTCGCCTACGGCCTGATCGCGCTGCTGCCGCCCATCCTGCTGCTGATGCTGGCGACCCGCCGGACGGTCGGCGCCCGGCGCGCCTACCGGCGCATCACCAGGGCCGTGACCCGCTACGGGCCGCCCTCGGTGCGCGTCCTGTTCGCCGTGGCAGGCAGCGCCCTGGTCGGCGACGCACTCGCCCACCCCACCGACCTCTGGTGAGCGCGCGGCGGCTCAGTCGGCGGATTCGCCGCCCTCGTCGGGGCCGCCGCCGCGGATGGACAGCAGCAGGCCGTCCAGCTCGTCCGGCTTGACCAGCACATCGCGCGCCTTGGAGCCCTCGCTCGGGCCGACCACGCCCCTGGTCTCCATGAGGTCCATGAGCCGCCCGGCCTTGGCGAAGCCGACCCGCAGCTTGCGCTGCAACATCGAGGTGGAGCCGAACTGCGAGGTGACCACCAGTTCCACCGCCTGCAACAGCAGATCCAGATCGTCGCCGATGTCGGGGTCGACGTCCTTCTTCTCCCCGGCCTTGGCCGCGGTGACGCCCTCCTGGTACTCCGGCTCGGCCTGGTTCTTGGTGAACTCGACGACGGCGTGGATCTCCTCGTCGCTGATGAACGCGCCCTGCAGGCGGGTGGGTTTGCCCGCACCCATCGGCAGGAACAGCCCGTCGCCCATGCCGATCAGCTTCTCGGCGCCCGGCTGGTCGAGGATGACCCTGGAGTCGGTGAGCGAGGAGGTCGCGAAGGCCAGCCGCGAGGGCACGTTCGTCTTGATCAGGCCGGTGACCACGTCGACCGAGGGGCGCTGGGTGGCCAGCACCAGGTGGATGCCCGCCGCGCGCGCCTTCTGGGTGATGCGCACGATCGCGTCCTCCACGTCGCGCGGGGCGGTCATCATCAGGTCCGCCAACTCGTCGACGATGGCGAGGATGTAGGGATACGGGCGGTAGACCCGTTCGCTGCCCAGCGGCGCGGTGATCAGCCCCGACTTGACCTTCTTGTTGAAGTCGTCGATGTGGCGGACCTTGTTGGCCTGCATGTCCTGGTAGCGCTGCTCCATCTCCTCGACCAGCCATGCCAGCGCGGCGGCGGCCTTCTTCGGCTGGGTGATGATGGGCGTGATCAGGTGCGGGATGCCCTCGTAGGGGGTCAGCTCGACCATCTTCGGGTCGATCAGGATCATCCGCACCTCATCGGGCGTTGCCCGTTGCAGCAGCGAGACCAGCATCGAGTTGACGAAGCTGGACTTGCCGGAGCCGGTGGAACCCGCCACCAGCAGGTGCGGCATCTTCGCCAGATTGGCCGAGACGAACTCGCCCTCGATGTTCTTGCCGAGGCCGATCACCAGCGGATGGTGGTCGTTGCGGGTCGAAGGCGCCTTGAGCACGTCGGCCAGGCGAACCAGCTCGCGGTCGGCGTTGGGCACCTCGATGCCGACGGCGGACTTGCCGGGGATCGGGGCCAGCAGGCGCACGTTCTCGGTGGCGACGGCGTAGGCGATGTTGCGGGTGAGCGCGGTGATCTTCTCGACCTTCACACCGGGACCGAGTTCCACCTCGTAGCGGGTGACCGTCGGGCCGCGCACGAAGCCGGTGACCGCGGCGTCGATCTTGAACTGCACCAGCACCTCGGTGATCGCCTCGATCATCGATTCGTTGGCGGCGCTGCGTTTCTTCGGCGGGTCGCCGTCGACGAGCAGGTCCATCGGCGGCAGCGTGTAGTCGCCCTCGATGACCCGGTCGGCCACGAATTCCGGTTCCGGCGGCGGAGGCGGAGTCTGATCGGCGACCTTGGGGGCGGCTCGCTTGCGCGGCTTCGGCGCGGGCTCGGCGGCCGGCGCGGCGGCGATCTGCTTGGGTTCGCGCAACGGTGGCTCGCCGGGCTCGGGATCGCCGAACAGGGTGAGCGGGTCGGCGCCGGCGAACTCGTCGGGCGGATAGTTCTCCACGGG
>NZ_JARWRU010000138.1 GCF_029867845.1 Nocardia farcinica
GGTGCGCCGCCTGCCGCTCGGTCCCGCGCTGTGCCTGGTGCCGTGGAACGCGCCCGCCCCGATGGCCGCGCACAAGGTCGCCAGCGCGCTCGCGGCGGGCTGCCCGGTGATCCTGAAGGTCAGCGAGCTGGCGCCGTTCAGTTCGGTGCTGCTGGCACGGGCGATCGCCGAACACGTGCCGCCGGGGATGTTCCAGCTGGTGCACGGCGGCGCGGAAACCGGTGCGGCGCTGGTTGCCGATCCGCGTATCGCGGCGGTGTCGTTCACCGGCGGCGTGCCGGGCGGCCGGGCGGTCGCCACCGCGAGCGCGGCGCTGCTGCGCCCGGCGCAACTGGAGCTGGGCGGGCACAACCCGCTGATCGTGCTGCCCGACGCCGACACCGGCACCGCCGCGAGGATGGCGGCCGAACTGCTGACCACGCTCAACGGTCAGTGGTGCCGGGCGCTGGGCAGGCTGATCCTGCCGCGGACGCGGGCGGGCGAGATCGTGGCGGCGATCGGCGAGCGGCTGGCCGCGCTGACCATCGGCGCACCGCTGGACCCGGCGACCGATCTGGGTCCGCAGATCCACTCCAGACACGCGAAACTGCTGGCCGAGGCCGTGTCCGGCCTGCCTGCCCGTTCGTTCGGCACACTCCCCGCCGAGGGCAACTACGTCCAGCCCACGCTCGTGGAGCGGGATCTGCCCGAGGAGGTGTTCGGACCGGTCGCCGCCGTGGTCACCTACGACACGCACACCGATCCGGTCGCGCTCGCCAACGCCGTCCCCTACGGCCTGGAGGGCTATGTGTGCGGCGCCGACCTCGAACAGGCGCTGGCGGTGGCGCGCCGGGTGCGGGCGGGCGAGGTGAAGGTCAACGGTTCGTCGATCATGAGCCTGCACCTGATGACACCGCGACCGGCGTGGGGGGTGTCCGGCCTCGGCGAGGAGGGCACGGCCGAGACGCTGCGCTTCTTCACCGGCGCCAGAGTGGTCGGCGTCGAGGGGCGTTTCGCCCTGCACACCTCGTGACCGGGCGGCAGCCGTGACAGCACCGAGGGTGGTGGTCGCCGGGGCGGGGCCGGTGGGCCTGAGCGCCGCGCTGACCCTGGCGCGCAGAGGCATCCGGGTCACCGTGCTCGAACAGGGCGCGACCCTGGCCGCCGAATCGCGCGCCTCGACCTTCCACCCGCCCACCCTGGAGATGCTCGACCGGCTCGGCGTGGCCGGACCGCTGCTCGAGCGCGGCATCATCGCGCCCACCTTCCAGTACCGGGACCGGCGCGGCGGCGAGATCGCCACCCTCGACCTGGCGGTGCTCGCCGCAGACACCCCGTTCCCGTACCGGGTGCAGTGCGAACAGAGCACGCTGACCCCCATCCTGCTCGACGCGCTGCCGTCGCACGCCGAGGTGCGCTTCGGACAACGGGTCCACGACGTCGTGCGGCACGGCGAGGTGGTGGAGGTCCACACCGAACACGGTGTGCTGCGGGCGGATTGGCTGATCGGCGCGGACGGCGCGCACTCGGCGGTCCGCAAGGCGCTCGGCGCGGACTTCGCGGGCGCCACCTACCCGGAACGCTTCCTGGTGGCCTCGGTGGCGGAGGATCTGGCGGCGGCGCTGCCGGGAATCGCACCGATCAACTACGTGTTCGATCCGCGGGAGTGGCTGGTGCTGTTGCGCACGCCGCGCCACTGGCGGGTGCTGCTGCCCACCCCGGACGGCACGCCCGACGACGCCGAGATCGCCCGTCTGCCGGAGCGTCTGACCGGGGTCGCCGATCTCGGCAGGCCGTGGCGGGTCCTGCACGCCTCCCTGTACCGGGTGCACCAGCGGGTGGCCGATCGCTTCCGGCACGGCCGGGTGCTGCTGGCAGGCGATGCCGCCCACGTCAACAATCCGCTCGGCGGACTGGGCATGAACAGCGGCATCCACGACGCGGTGATCATGGCCGACGCGCTCGCCGACGTGCTCGACGGCGGCCCCGACGAGGCCCTGTCCGAGGCGGCGCGGCGACGGCGGACGGTGGCGGTGGAGCACGTGCAGCGCACCAGTCACGACAACTGGTCACGCATCCGCGCCGACAGCGCCGCCGAACACGAGCGCCTGCGCCGCCTGGCCGCCGACCCCGCCGCCGCGCGCGCCTATCTGCGCCGCGCGTGCCTGATCGATTCGCTGACGTGAGGCCGCCGCCGTGCCGTGGATCGAACGCGAGAACCCCGCCCGCCCCGCCGAAGTCGTCGGACGGGTGCCGGTCACCGGCCCCGCGGCGGTGGACGCGGCCGCCCGCGCGGCGCACGCCAGGTTCGCGATGTGGTCGCGGCGGCCGCTGAGCGAGCGGCTGGCGGCCCTGTCCGAGGCGGCGCGGGCGCTGGCGGCGCGGGTGCCGGAGCTGGCGGTGCTGCTGGCCAGGGAGTCCGGCAAGCCGGTGGCCGACTGCCGGGGTGAACTGTCCTTCGCGGTGACCTATCTGCGCTGGGTGTGCGACCGCGCTCCCGGGGTGCTGGCGGGCTCGGTGACCGACGACCCGCTCGGCAGGCTGACGATCGACCCTGCCCCGTTCGGCGTGGTCCTGGCCGTCACCCCGTGGAACGCGCCGGTCATCCTCTCGATGCTCAAGCTCGGTCCCGCCCTCGCGGCGGGAAACACCGTGCTGCTCAAGCCCTCCCCGCTCGCGCCGCTGACCGTGCAGGCCGTGGCCGCGCTCATGCCGGAGACCACCGTCGTGCACGGCGGACCCGAGACGGTGCTGGCGCTGATCGAGCACCCGGTGGTGCGCAAGGTGGCCTTCACCGGCGGGGAGTCCGCCGGACGCGCCATCGCCGCCGCGGCCGGACAGGCGCTCACCCCGGTGCTGCTGGAACTCGGCGGCAACGATCCGGCCGTCCTCCTCGACGATTTCGCGCTGACCGACGGCGATTACGAGCGGCTGGTCATGGCCTCCTTCGCCACCGCGGGCCAGGTCTGCATGGCCGCGAAACGGCTGTACGTGCCGCGCCGGAGGTTCGCCGAGTTCCTCGACGCCTATCTGGCCGCGGCGGCGCGCGTGCTGACCGTGGGCGATCCGGTGGACGAGGCGGTCACCATGGGGCCGGTGGTCTCCCGCGCGGCCGCGGATCGGATCGGGGGCTTGCTGGCCGAGGCGCTCGCCCGGGGCGGCAGGCCCGTCGTCCTCGCCGACGCACCGGACGGTGCGGGCTATTTCCTCTCCCCCACCCTGGTTCTCGATCTTCCCGACGACGCCGAGCTGGTCCGCCGGGAACAGTTCGGTCCGGTCCTGCCGGTGCTGGCCTACGACACCGTGGACGAGGCCGTCGCCAGGGCCAACGACAGCGAGCTCGGCTTGGGCGCCTCGGTGTGGTCGGCCGACGAGGACCGCGCCTTCGCGGTCGCCGCCCGCCTCGAGGCCGGGTTCACGTTCGTGAACACCCACAACCGGACGGGCATGTCGCTGCGCGCGCCGTTCGGCGGGACGAAGGACAGCGGCTTCGGGCGCGAGTACGGCGACGAGGGCCTGCGCGAGTACGCGCAGCCGGTCGTCCGGCATCTGCCCGCCGCCTTCCGAGCCGGCGGCGCGGGGACGGCGGCCAATGCCTACCCCACCTGACCATGTCTTTCCCGCCGCCCGCCGCGCCGTTCCCGCCGCCCGCCCGGTCACCCGCGAGCGGCGGCGGCCACCGCCGAATGGCCGTCGCCGCAGCCGCTCCCGAGAGCCCGTTACGGCGCCGTGAAGAGACCGTTACCCGCCTGGACGAGCGACCAACATTGGGACAGAATCAGAAAATTCGGAAACATCGTTTCGATGAGCGAAACACCTGGCATACTGCGTAGCGAGAAGAGGACGATGCCATGAGTCGAGTCGCAGCCGCGCAGTTCGCCGCGGGCACCGATGCGGCGGTCAATCTGCTCGCCTGTCTGCGCGCGATCGACGCCGCCGCCGAGGCGGGTGCCGAACTGGTGGTCCTGCCGGAATTCTGCAACCACCTGTCCTGGTACGCAGACCGAACGCACGCACGCCGCGAGGCACGCAGGCTCGGCGACGACTTCCTCACCGCCGTGGCAGGCCGTGCCGCCCGCCACCGCGTGTACGTCAAGATCGGCGTGAGCCTGGCCCGCACCGACGGCCGCACCACCGCGACCAGCCTGCTCTACGGCCCGGACGGCGACCTGCTGGCCGAATCCGACAAGCAGGTGCTCATGGGCGCGGAGAACGACTACTTCGACGCCGGCAGCAGCGATTCCGCCGTGGTCGACACGCCACTGGGCAGGCTGGGCATGTACGCGTGCATGGAAGGCGTCATCAACGAGGTGACCCGCTCGCTGGCGGTGCGCGGCGCGCAGATCCTGCTGAACAGTCTCAACTCCTTCGCCGTCGACGAGGCGAGCCTGCACGTGCCGGTGCGCGCCGCGGAGAACAAATGCTGGGTGGTGGCCGCCAACAAGGTCGGGCCGCTGCTGCCCGCCGAACACCTGCCCGAGATCGCCGCGAAACTGGGAGTGCCCGCCGACCGCCTGCACGGCGCGGGCGAGAGCCAGATCGTCGCCCCCGACGGGACGGTGGTGGCCATCGCGCCGCCCACCGGCGAGGCGATCGTGGTCGCCGACATCGACCCGGCCCGCGCCGACGACAAACGCCGCCCCTGGCACATATACACATCTGGCGCTGCCGCCGCATCAAG
>NZ_JARWRU010000139.1 GCF_029867845.1 Nocardia farcinica
CCCGGTTCTGTCGTGGGGGCGGGGGTGTGGGTTCCGCGGGACGGCGGCTCCCTTCGGGGCGCGGCGGGCGTTGGTTAACCCGCCCCGGCGGGTGCCAAACACCGCCCGCCTCGACCCCCTTTCATTACGGAGCGATTGCTCTGTTACTCTTCGGTACATGCCACGACCCCGTGTGCACGACCCCGATGTCGTGCTCGACGCCGCCGAAGCGCTCGCCGCGCGCTCGGGCCCGGCCGCGGTGACCGTGCGCGCGGTGGCCGCGCTGACCGGCATGTCCAACGGCGCGCTGTATCACACCTTCGGTTCCCGGGCCGGCCTGCTCGGTCGTGCCTGGTTGCGTGGCGCGCACCGATTCCTGGATCTGCAACGCGAACTCGCCGACAGCGCGGGCGCCGATCCGGGCGAGGCGATCGTGGCGGCGGCCGAGGCGCCGAGCGTGTTCGCCGACCGCTTCCCCGACTCGGCGCGGCTGGTGCTCACCGTCTCCCGTGAGGAGCTGCTCGGCGCCGACCTGCCCGAGGAACTCGGGGACCAAATCGCCGCCACCGAACGGCAATTGACCGAGCTGCTCATCGGATTGGCGATGCGCCGCTGGGGCAGGCGGGACCGGCGCGCGGTCGAGGTCGTGACCTCCTGCGTGGTCGACCTGCCCACCGCGTTGTTGCTGCGCCGCGACCGCTGGGCCGATCCGGCTGCGCGGGAACGGCTGCGCACCGCCGTGCGGGCGATCCTCGCTCTGCCCCTCCCGGCCCCGCCGCTCACAGACCCCGCGGAGCCTTCCGCCGCCGACAGACCACGTGCCGACGATCCCAGCGCCGGTGCGCACAACCCGATCCGAAAGGTGCCCCAGTGACCAGTCTCGACATTCGTGACGATATCGCCGTGCTCGATCTCGGCGACAGCGAGAACCGCTTCTCCCCCGATTTCCTCGAACAGGTCGGCAAGCACCTGGACACCGTGCTCGCCGAGGGTGCGCACGCGCTGGTCACCACCGCGACCGGCAAGTTCTTCTCCAACGGCCTCGACCTGGAATGGCTCGGCGCCAACGGTGATCGCATGCAGTGGTATGTGGGCCAGGTGCAGGGGCTGCTGGCGCGGGTGCTGACCTTCCCGTTGCCGACGGCCGCGGCGATCAACGGTCACGCCTTCGGCGCCGGCGCCATGCTGGCCATGGCCCACGACTACCGGGCCATGCGCGCCGACCGCGGCTTCTTCTGCTTCCCCGAGGTCGACATCCGCATCCCGTTCACCCCCGGCATGGCCGCGCTCATCCAGGCCAAGCTGACCCCGCGGGCGCAGGTCGCGTCGATGACCACCGGCCGCCGCTTCGGTGGCGCCGACGCCGCGGCCACCGGCCTGGTCGACGTCTCCGCCGCCGAGGACGAACTGCTCGAGGCGGCGCTGGGTTTCGTGCGGCCGCTTGGCAGCAAGGACACAGGCACCATGGGCGCGATCAAGAACACCATGTTCGCCGGCGCCGTCACCGCGCTCACCACCGTCGACTGATCCCGGCGGTGCACGACGGCGGCGCGCCGATCGGGCAGCCGGGGACCCAGGGTGAGGACGCGCGGATCGCGGCTCGCGCGGTGCCGCTGGTCGGCCGGTAGGTTCTCGAGGCGACGCGCCCGCACCGTCGCGGGTCGCGGGCGAGGAGGTGAGCTCATGTCCGATGCCGCCGTTCTGGAACGGCGGGGGCGGGTCGCCGTCATCACGCTCAATCGGCCCGAGGCCATGAACGCGGTCGACTCGGCGCTGTCGAGTGCGGTCGGCGCCGCGCTCGAGGAACTGGCGAACGATCCCGAGCTGCGGGTGGGGGTGATCACCGGAGCCGGGCGCGCGTTCTGCGCGGGCGCGGATCTCAAGGCGCTGGCCCAGGGCCGCGACATCAGCGACCCACAGCACCCGGAGTACGGGTTCGCCGGGCTGGTGCAGCATTTCGTGGACAAGCCGCTGATCGCGGCGGTCAACGGGTTCGCCCTCGGTGGCGGCACCGAGATCGTGCTGGCCTGCGATCTGGCGGTCATGAGTGATCAGGCCACGCTCGGCTTGCCGGAGGTCAAGCGGGGACTGGTCGCCGCGGCCGGTGGGTTGCTGCGGCTGCCGAGGCAGATCCCGCACAAGATCGCCCTGGAGATGGCGTTGACCGGCGCGCCGATCGACGCCGACACCGCGCTGCGGTGGGGTCTGGTCAACCGGGTGGTGTCCGCCGATCAGGTGCTCGCGCGGGCGCTCGAGCTGGCGGAGACCATCGCGGCGAACGCGCCGCTGGCCGTGCGCGCCTCCAAGCGCATCATCCACCGTTCGGCTGATTTCGGCTCCGACTGGGAGCAGCCGATCTGGCAGATGAATATGGAACAGACCATGCCGGTGTTTCTCAGCAAGGACGCCGCCGAGGGGCCGCGCGCGTTCGCCGAGAAGCGCGAGCCGCGGTGGCGGGGCGAGTAGGTGGGGGAACTCGCTCGCGCGTCAGGGTCAGCCGCAGCAGCCGGCGCCCGAGGCGAGCGCCTTGTCCTTTGCCTCGGTGCCGCAGCAGGCGCCCTCGGCCTCGGCTTCGGCGGCGGTGCCGCAGCACACGCCGGTCGCCTCGGTATCGGCCGGACTCGGATCCGGCGCGGTGCCGAAGGTCTCGGAATCGGCGAGCACGGTGTAGACCTCCCAGCGCTCACCGCCGGGCCCGGTGACCCACACCTTGTCCTGGGTGGCGAAGCAGCACGTGGTCGCGATCTGCTCCTCGGTGAACAGCCCGGCATCGGAGAGGCGGGCGATCTCGTCGTGGACCTGCTCGGAGGATTCGACCTCGACGCCGAGGTGGTTGAGAGAGCCCCCTTGCCCGGGGTTCTCGATCAGCACCAGCTTCAGCGGGGGCTCGGCGACGGCGAAGTTGGCGTAGCCGGGCTTGCGCTTGGCGGGCTCGGTGTCGAACAGGGTCGAGTAGAACGCGACGGCGGTGTCGAGATCGTCGACGTTGAGGGCGAGCTGGATGCGGGACATGACCGAACCTCCACTTGTGAGACATATATCGAAGAACTGGCAGGTCGAGTCTGCTCACCTTTTCGACATATGTCAATATCCCCGGTAGTGTTGGCGCCATGCCCAAGGCGCTTCCCGTGATCGACATGTCCGCCCCGGTCTGCTGCGCGCCCGTCGCGGCCGCTCCGGTCGACGACGCGGCCGCCCTCGAGGTGGCCTTGCGACTCAAGGCGATCGCCGACCCGGTGCGGGTCCGGTTGCTGTCGCTGCTGCTCACCGCGCCGGCCGGGGAGCAGAACGGTGGTGACCTCGCCGCCGCGGTCGGCCTCAGTGAATCCACCGTGTCCCACCACCTCGGACAGCTCCGCAAGGCCGGGCTGGTCGAGTCCGAGCGGCGCGGAATGAACATCTTCCACCGCGCCCGCCGTGACGCGCTGTCGGCGCTGTGTACGGTCCTCGACCCCAACTGCTGCGCCTGATCCACCCCCGGTGGTGACTGCCCTGGCGGTAACCGCATCGTCGCTGTAGGGGTCGGCGCGAGACCGCGCGAAGGCCGGAGTGCGGACCATATCGGTCGACTACCAGCACATTGGCATGACCGAGCGGATGGAAGCCGGCGGTACGCTGGCGGGATGGCGCCTGCCCCGATGCTGGCCACCGCAGGGACACCGCCCGCTGATCCGAGCGGGTGGGGGTTCGAGATGAAATGGGACGGCATGCGCGCGGTCGCCGACACCACCGGCGGGCGCTGCGAGCTCTACAGCCGCAACGGCAAACCGGTGACCGGCTCCTTCCCCGAGATCGCGGCCGCGGTGACCGAACGGGTCGGCGCGGTCGGCGCGGTGCTCGACGGGGAGATCATCGCCCCCGGCGGCGAGCACGGCGCGCCGTCGTTCTCCCGGTTGCAGCGGCGCATGCACGTGCGCGCTCCCTCCGCGCGGCTGATGCGGGAGGTGCCGGTGTTGTACATGGTGTTCGATCTGCTCGCCGTCGAGGGGGAATCGACCGTGGGGCTGCCCTACGCGCAGCGTCGGGCCCGGCTCGAGCAGCTCGATCCGACGCATCCGCCGCTGCAACTGTCGCCGGTGTGGACCGGCATCGATCCCGGCGCGCTGGCCGCCGACGCCGCCGATCACGGTCTCGAGGGGATCGTCGCCAAGCGGCTCGACTCGCCCTACCGGCCCGGCGCGCGCAGCAGGTCCTGGATCAAGATGCCGTTGCGCAAGACCACCGAGGCGGTGATCGCCGGATGGTTGCCGGGTCAGGGGACGGTGCGGGGGTCGTTCGGGTCGTTGATCCTGGGCGCTCATGACGAGCGTGGGCGGCTGGTGCCCATCGGGTTGGTCGGCACCGGTTGGAAACAGCACGAGCGGGCGAGGCTGCGGGCGCGGCTGGACGAGCTGGCCAGTGCGCGGTGCCCGTTCGATGTGCCGGTGGCGCGGCCGGTGGCGGCGGGCCCGCGGGGGGGGGGGGCGGGGCAGGGGGGCGCCAACGAGGATAGG
>NZ_JARWRU010000140.1 GCF_029867845.1 Nocardia farcinica
CAGTACTTCTCCTCCTCGACCATGCGCTGCAGGCCGCGGGGGGGGGGCCCCCGGCCCCGCCGGCGGGGGGGGGGGGGGGGGGGGGGGGGGGGGGTTGGGGGGGGGGCGGGGGGGGGGGGGGGGGCCCCCCCCGCGCGCCCCCCCCCCCCCGCGGCCTGCAGCGCATGGTCGAGGAGGAGAAGTACTGCATCGATATTCTCACCCAGGTCTCGGCCATGACCAAGGCGCTGCAGGCCGTGGCGATGGGGCTGCTCGAGGACCACATCAGTCACTGCGTGGTCGACGCCGCGGTGGCGGGCGGCCCCGAGGCGGAGGCGAAGATCAAGGAGGCGACCGACGCCATCGCCCGGTTCGTGCGCTGAGCCTCCCCGCGCCGAGTCTCCGCACCGCGCGCCCGGCCTCCGCCCCGCTCAGCGGGTGAGCAGCGGTGCGAGTTCGCGCAGGGGCGTGAGGTAGTCCTCGCCCAGCGCTTGCAGGGCAACGTGGTCGGCGCCCGCGTCCAGGTGCGCGCTCACCTGTTCGGCCACCCGCCGGGCGGTGCCGTGCACGGCCAGCGCGTCGATCAGCCGGTCGCTGCCCTCGCCCGCGAAATCGGACTCCTCGTAGCCGAGCCTGCGCAGATTGTTCACATAGTTGGCCAGCCCCAGATACCGCGCGACCATCGGACGTCCGATCGACCGCGCCCGCCCCGGGTCGTCGTCGACGACCAGCTTCTGTTCCACCGCAAGCAGCGATCGCGCGCCCACCACCGCCCGGGCGCGCCGGGTGTGCTCGGGCGTGCCCAGATAGGGCAGCGCGCCCAGCGCGCGGTCGCGGGCCAGCTCGAGCACCCGGGGGCCGAGCGCCGCGACGGCGCGCCGGGAGCGCGGCACGCCCGCCGCGTCGAGCTTGTCGAGGTACTCGACCAGTGCGCCGTAGGGCTTGCGGTAGGCGTCGACCGCCTCCGGGTGGCCGACGCCGATGCCGAGCAGGAACCGGCCCGGGTAGCGGTTCTCGATCCGGTGGAAGGATGCGGCGAGTTCGGCGACCGGTGCGGTCCAGATGTTGACGATGCTGGTCGCCACGGTGAGCCGTTCGGTGGCCGCCAGCAGCGGCTCCACGGTCTCCAGGGCGGCGGGCGGCGATCCGCCGAGCCAGAGGGCGCCGTAGCCGAGCTCTTCCAGCTCCGCGGCCTCCTCGGGCTGGAAGCCCTTGTAGCCGCGCCACACACCGAATCGTCCGAGTCCGTATTCCGTCATGCCGGAAACCAACCTCCACCCTGTCGTCTGCATTCCGAAGTCTCGACCGGGCATTCCCCGCGCGGACACCGCCGAACCCTCGAGAGAACGCGACAACCACCACTTCTGGCACTCTCGTCACTTGAATGCTGGCACTCTCGCCAGTCGAGTGCTAATCTCGGTGGTGCACAGCTTCCGGCGCTCAACGAGGGAGTGGGCGCCACAGTGATCGAGCGGGAGGTGATTGCTGTGCTGCGATTCGATCCGTTCCATGACATCGACACCGTCGCCCGCCAGCTACTCGGCGAGGGCCTCGGCACCGCACGCGCGCCCCGGTTCATGCCCATGGACCTGTTCAAGGCGGGCGACCACTACGTGCTCAACGCCGACCTTCCCGGCGTCGACCCGGGCTCGGTCGATGTCTCCGTAGACAACGGCACCCTGACTCTGCGCGCCCAGCGCAGCCTGCCGAGCGACGAGAACGTCCAGTGGATCGCGTCGGAACGCTTCGCGGGCACCTACATGCGTCAGGTGTCCCTCGGTGACAACGTCGACACCGACAAGATCAGCGCCACCTACAACAACGGCGTGCTGTCGGTGACGATCCCGATGGCCGAGCGCGCCAAGCCACGCCGGATCGAGATCTCCGGCGGCGCCGAGCAGAAGACGATCGAGGCAGGCACGGGCAACTGATCGCCGTCACGCCCACACGACGCGCGTCGCCGATCGCCTCGGCGGCGCGGCGTCGGCCTGCCCGGCCGCGCGACAGCGGTGAACCGGTGACGCGACAGCGGTGAACCGGTGACCGGCCGCACGGACGCGGGCGTGCACGCCGAAGGCCAGGTCGCGCACTTCGACACCTCGGCCGAGTTCGACGGCCCGAAGCT
>NZ_JARWRU010000141.1 GCF_029867845.1 Nocardia farcinica
TGTTTGCTCACCACCCAGTAGCCGCCGTCGTGGATGCCGCCGGAATCCTCGTCGGACTGGGCGTTCCACCACACCGGCGCGGTGCGGCGCAGCAGCGCGAACTCCTCGACCGGCCTGCGCCTGCCCCACAGTTCGGGGTCGGTGAAGTCCCAGCCGTCGGGCAACAGCGGCCTGCTCGTGCTCGTCTCGCTCACTTCGATCTCCTGGAATGCGTCGCTATGCTCGGGTGGGCGAAGCCGCCGAGCAGGGGCAGGTCGCGATAGGTGCGCACGCCCGGTTCCGCCGCGACCACCGCGGGCACCGAGTTGACGCAGTGCAGGGCGGTGGCCACGATGCCGGGATGGCGGGTGAGCGCGGCGGCCGCGGATTCGGCGTGCATGCCGGTGATCACCGCGTGCGCGCCCGGGTCGCCGACTATGCGGATGTCGTAACGCTCCCCGGCCGGGCCGAACTGCCAGGGCGGGTCGAGGTCCTGCTCGCCCATCAGCCAGTTCACCCCGACGGTCACCACCGGCTCGCCGTCGACCGTGCCCTGCCACCGAATGCGTTGCGCGGCAACATGTCCCGACAGGATCGGGCCGATGGGCGAGTCGATGGGCGCGGTGGCGACGGCGACCTCGTGCACGGTGCGCAATTCGTCGTCGAGGTCGATGCCGAGCATCTGCGCGACCAGCCGCACCGACTGCCCGTAACCGCCGGCCAGCATGCCCGCCATGAAGCCCCCGGTGGCCTCCTCCGGGCCGGCGCCGAAACGCATCCAGTCGCGCACCACGTCCGGGGCCGCGTAGGTGCGGATGTCGGAGTACTCCTCGGCGTGCACCTCGGTGATCGAGCCGGAGAAGGCCGACAGCACGATCGGCAGCTTGTCGGTCATGCCGCCGGGGTGGATGCCGGTGCCGTGCAGGCTGACCCCGGCTTCCCGGCAGACCGCGTCGAACTTCACCCGCTGCCCGGCGGACGGGTGGAACCAGCCCAGCGGGGTGACGATGTTCTTGCCGGAAGCGAGGATGGCGCGCATGACCGCGGTGTCGGCTCGCAGCGGGCTGTAGATCACACAGTCGGCGTCCAGCGCGAGCAGCGCCTCGGCATCGGTGGTGGCGCGCACCCCGGTGTCCGGGCGGCCGACCAGCGCGCCCGCGTCCACTCCGTTCTTGTCCTCGCTGTGCACCCAGACGCCTGCCAACTCCAGTCGAGGATGATCGAGCACACCCTCGACAGCCGCCCGGCCGACGCCTCCGGTGGCCCACTGGATCACGCGAATCCTGCTGTCGGTCATCGGGATCGGTCTCCTTCCCGCCGCTCACACCACGGTGAGCGGCAGCGGCTTCCCGCGATCGGCGAAGACCCAGTCCGCGCCGGTGCTGAACCGGGTGACGGCCACCTCGGAGGCCTCCCGAAAGGGCTCGTCGGCCAGAGCGAATTCGACGGTGAGACCATCGGCCGCCTGCTCGGCCGTGGCGACGTAGCACGGGTTCACACCGCGCGCGAGCGCGTTCAGCGGGGCGAGGGCGTCCGGGGCGAGGGTGGCCAGCCACGTGCCGTCGGTCCGCGCCCCGCTCTCGGCGGGAATGTGCAGGCGCACGCGCTCGCCGTCGCGGGCGATGTCGATGCCGGTGTAGGCGAGCGGGTTCAGCGCGGGGTGCACCGCGAGCACCGCCGCCAGTCCCGCCGCGTCGTCACCGACGCCCAGACAGCGACGCAGCCGTTCGGCGGTCAGCCCGGCGATCCCGGTGAACTGTTTGCGCACGATGTCGACGGTCTCGTCCGCGCCGGTCCTGGCGCGCACCGCGACACGGAAGCCGAGGGTGAGCAGGTGTTGTTGCAGGCACACCTCACCGGCGATGCGGGTCAGCGCCGAGTGCGAGAAGTCGGCGAAGCGCAGATCGCTGAGCAACGGGCCCGAGTAGTCGGCCCGGCCGTCCTCGGCCGGGTCGATCGGGTCGAGAACCGTTCGCGCGGCCGCCGAATCCGCCAGCAGCCCGGAATTCGGCGGCGTGGGCGGCGGTTCGTGCGCGGGATCGATGGTGACCGTCCACGCGCAGACCGGTTTCCGGTCGGCGGGCACCCGCGGCGGGCGGTGGATCGGGCGGACCCTGGCGTGCGGATTGGTGGCCAGCGCGGTGGCGTCGAAGGTGGGGTCCTCGATGTCGTGGCACATGGCCACCACGAATTCCTCGCCCATCGGCTCCACGTCGGCC
The DNA here is from genome assembly GCF_029867845.1 of Nocardia farcinica. GTDB lineage: Bacteria > Actinomycetota > Actinomycetes > Mycobacteriales > Mycobacteriaceae > Nocardia > Nocardia farcinica_A. Next base: position 2,199 of record NZ_JARWRU010000141.1, read on the forward strand.
AGCGCGCCGCAGTGATCGAGCCAGAACTCGCCGTGGTCGTGATCGTGCACCCGGTAGCGGAAGTCCATGAACTGCGGTGGGGCGCCGATCTCGAGCTGCATGCCCTTGAAGATGGTCTCCACACTGTCGCCGGTGAACTTCAGAGCCTGCTGCATGCGCCGGGTGTAGACCGGGCTGGCGGTCTGCCACTCCTCGATCGCCACGCCCGCCATGCCCTCCCGGCCGAAGGCGGCGATGGTGTAGGCCATGCCGCACCGGTCGATGAGGTGCCCGCACAGCAGCAGTTCCGGCACCAGCGCGGCCAGAGTCTCGGGCGGCAGCGCGCGCATGGCCTTCACCCGTCACCTCCGGCGGCGGGGCCGGGGGGCGCGGGGCGCGCGGCCGCCGAAT
>NZ_JARWRU010000142.1 GCF_029867845.1 Nocardia farcinica
GCGGCGCCCGGCCGCCGCCCCCCCCGTCCGGCCCACCCCCCTCACCCGCCCCCCCCCCCCCCCCCCCCCCCCCCCCCCCCCCCCCCCCCCCCCGCCCCTCCCCCCCCCCCTCCCCCCCCCACCCCCCCCCCCCCCCCCCCCCCCCGGGGGGCCCCGCCGGGGGCGGGGCCGGGCCCGCCCACAGCCGTCTCCGTCGTCAGCCGGGCAGGCCGGCCGCGAAATTCTTCAGGAACTGCCGCGAGGCGTCGGGAGCCATCGCCTGCACACTCAGTCGATCCATCACCGAGCGGTACAGCGCCAGGTCCTGCGGGCGCTCCAGGTACACCGCGCTGGTGAGGTGCTCCAGATAGACCACGTCGGGCAGGTCCGTGTCCGCGAAGCGCAGAATGCTGAACGAGCTGCCCGCGGCGGCGTGCTCGCCCGCCGAGTAGGGCAGGACCTGCACGGTCACGTTGGGCAGCTCGGAGTACTCGATCAGCGCCTCGATCTGTTCGAGATGCACCCGCGAACCACCGACCGGCCGGTGCAGCGCCGCCTCGTCGATGACGGCCCACACGATCGGCGGATCGGTGCGGCGCAGGATCTCCTGTCTGCGCCTGCGCACGGCCACCCGGCGGTCGGTGTCCGCGTCGTCGCTGCCCAGCGCGAGCACAGCCCTGGCGTAGTCCGGCGTCTGCAACAGACCGGGCACGAGATGCGCCTCGTAGGTGCGGATCTTGGCCGCGGCCTGCTCCAGTCCCAGGTACTGACCGAACCACTGCGGCAGCAGGTCGCTGTAGCGGTGCCACCACCCCGGTTCGTTCGCGCGCCGCGCGAGGTCGAGGAAGGTCTCGCGCTCGCTCTCGTCCGTGACTCCGTAGAGGGTCAGCAGGTCCCGGATGTCACGTTCCTTGAACCCGGTACGCCCCAACTCGAGACGACTGATCTTGGCATGCGAGCCGCGAATGGCCTCGCCCGCGGCCTCACGGGTGATTCCGGCCTTGTGCCGCAACTTTCGCAACTCGCCGCCGAGCGCGATCCGCAATACCGTCGGACCGTGCTCCGCGGCGGGCCGCGGCGCACGGCCACCCTGGCCGTCCGGCTGTGCGTTGGGTTCTGCGATCATTGAGCTCGTCTCCGATACTCGAGTTTGCCCACCAGTGTGTCACATCGGCCGCCATACCACGCCGGACATCCACTCGCACGACATCCACCCGGTGGCATCCACCCGGCGACGCGGGACTCACCGCATCGATCGCAATGTTACCTTTCAGTTAGTCAAATCGTCGAATTCTCCGGCCTTCGCGCCGCGCACGAAGGCGTCGATCTCCGGCCGGGTGTAGAACACGACCGGACCCTCGGGGTCGCGCGAGTTGCGAAGCGCCACAAGCCCTCCCGACGCCTCTGCCAGCTCGACGCAGTTGCCGCCGCTGGGGCCGCTGAAGGAACTCTTGCGCCAAGCACCGGTGACACGGGCCTTGGCCGGCGCGCCTGATGCCGACATTTCCGACGCCGACATATTCAACTCCGACATTTTCATCTCCTCTGTGCGCAGTGCGAAGGATGCATGCTTTCGTCGGTTGTGCAGATGCAAACTCAAACGTTCTTGCATCTGCACCGCCGCGCGGAACGATAGCACGGAGTCATCCGCGTGTGTTGTTGTGCGGCAACAATGTTCGGACCTACCGGTCGGCTTTGTTACGCCTGTCGAGAACTGTCCGAATCTGCCCGATCGACCCAGGACAACCCCCCGCTCCGGGGTCCCGAATCTTGTACTGTCGCAGTGCAACATCCCGGATGTACCGACATTCGCGACACGCCCGCGCCGAATTTCTCCGACGCGCCGCAGCGGGAACGGTGCGTCCGCCACGAAGTACATCGCTCGACCGAGGAGTCGTACGCCATGTCCGAGACCAACGCACCCCTGATCCGAACCGACATCCCGCATTCGGCGCGTATCTGGAACTACTGGATGGGCGGGAAGGATTGGTACGAGATCGACCGGATCGCAGGCGATGCGGGCATCGAGGTCGATCCCGACATCACCACCATGGCCGTCCAGTCCCGTCAGTTCCTCATCCGCGCCGTGGGTTTCCTGACGCGCGAGGTGGGCATCCGGCAGTTCCTCGACATCGGCACCGGCCTGCCGACCATGCAGAACACCCACGAGGTCGCGCAGAGCATCGCCCCGGAGACCAAGGTGGTCTACGTCGACAACGACCCGCTGGTGCTGACCCACGCCCGCGCGCTGCTGACCAGCACCACCCCCGAGGGCGTCACCACCTACATCGACTGCGACTTCCACGACCCGGAGCTGATCATCTCCGGCGCGCACAACGTGCTGAACTTCAACGAGCCGATCGGCGTGATGTTCATGGGCGTGCTCGGCCACGCCAAGACCTACGAGGACATGCGCCGGATCGTGAACACGGTGCTGGACGCCGTCCCGTCGGGCAGCCACCTCATCCTGTGGGACGGCACCGTCGACAATCCCAATTACGTGGCCCTGTGCGATAACTACGCCGAGACCGGCGGCGTGCCGTACCACACCAGGACCCAGGACGAGATCCGCGCGGTCTTCGACGGCCTGGAGTTCGTCGAGCCCGGCTTCACCTCCATCACCGAGTGGCGGCCGGATCCGAGCCAGGTCGGCGCGGCCCGCCCGATCTCGGCCTACGGCGGCGTGGCGCGCAAGCCCTGACCCACGCCGGGTTACCCGAGCCGATCCACCGGGTCCACGGTCCGTCGGACACGGGGCGGAGAACGGCCGCGCCGCCTCCGTCGCATGCGCACATCGCGATGAAACATGCTGTGGCACAACGAAAGCCCCGGCCCCCCCCCCGGGGGGGGGGGGGGGGGTATGAGGG
>NZ_JARWRU010000143.1 GCF_029867845.1 Nocardia farcinica
CTGTGGTGGCGCGCGGCGCGAACACCTGGCCGATGACGAATCCGGTCACCACCCACACATCCAGGCAGAACGGGCAGCTCAGCAGCTCACCGAGACTGTGCCCGAGCCCGCTGTCGGCCCTCGGCTGTTCGCTCACCTCCCCCGGCCCGCTCTCCCCACCGGACGGCTCGGTGAACGGTGCCCGCACCGGCGCGGTCACCGCCCCTTTGCTCACCAGGCGCGATACCTTGTGCGCGGCCAGCGCTGTCCCCAGCACGGCCCGCACGCTCATCCCGCCCGGCAGCCGCCTGCCCGTCACCGTGCCCACCAGCACGGTCACGGTCACCACCAGGCTGTAGAGCGCCAGGGTGGCGATGTATCCGCCGAGCGGACGACGGTCATCGCGTGTGTTCTCCGCTCCGCTCATGTGCGACAGCTACCCGGGCACGCGGCGGACAAACAGCGCGCGGCGGACAGGGCGGTTCGGCCGCGCCCGCCGGGGTAAGGCGACGGCATGAACCTCCACCGTCTGCTGAGCGCGCCCGAGAAGGCCACCGGACTCGACAAGCCCGCCGACACGATCGCCGCCGCGGTGGGACGCCTCGTCGGCGACGGCAGGGCCGCCGACTGGCTCCGCGGCTCCTGGCTCGGCCACCCCCTGCACCCGATCCTGGTCACCGTCCCGATCGGCGCGTGGACCAGCGCCGCCGCCCTGCGCGCCGCGGGACGCACCGACGAAGCCCGCAGACTCCTGCTCATCGGCCTGCTCGCCTTCCCGCCCGCCGCCGCCCTCGGCTGGGCCGACTTCAAAGACCTCGACGCACCCCAGCGTCGCGTCGGTCTCGTCCACGCCCTCACCAACGCCGCTGCCGCGCTGTTGATCTCCGCGGCCTGGCGCGCGCGCGACGACCGCACGGCCACCGCCCTCGGCGCGGCGGGCCTCGCCACGGCCGGCGCGGGCGGCGCCCTCGGCGGCCACCTCGCCTACGCACTCGGCGCCGGTGTGCACCGCTGGCAATCAGCGGCGACGGCGCCCGCCTTCCCCGCCACTCCGGTGCCGCTCGGCTGAGATCCCGCCGTCGCCGCCGGGCAGCCGGACGACACGCCGCACGCGGCCCGCGCGAGTACCGACGCCTGCGGCGCCTGCCGCGCGGCGAGGCCCGCTCCGAAGGTCAGGAGGCGAAGTCGGGGCACAGGTTCGTCGTCGCCGCGCTGACGAACAGGACGCCCCTGTCGAAGCCGTAATCGTGCTCGACAGCGGACATCTCGTCGAGGATCGAGCCACCCCCCCGCAACCCGCCGCAGGTTACGTACCCCGCGTCGAAAATCTAGGCCCTCGACTTGCCCGGCACCCTGGAGTACG
>NZ_JARWRU010000144.1 GCF_029867845.1 Nocardia farcinica
CTATCACAAATCCTCCCCGACCGCTCGACCGTACCCCGCAGCTTCTGGCCGGGCTGGTCGAGGAAATGAACGTGACGTTGGACGCCGCCCACTTCGTCGGCCTGGCCGCCAACCAGGTGGGGGTGCCGCTACGGCTGTTCGTCTACGACTGCCCCGACTTCGGCCCCGACGGCACGGCGGTGCGCAGGCGCGGCGCGGTGATCAACCCGGTGCTGGAGACCTCGGAGATCCCCGAGACCATGCCCGACCCGGACGACGACGAGGAAGGCTGCCTGTCGGTGCCAGGCGAGCAGTTCCCCACCGGACGCGCCACCTGGGCCAGGGTCACCGGCACCGACGAGCACGGCGAGCCGGTCGACATCAGCGGCGAGGGCTTCTTCGCGCGGATGCTCCAGCACGAGGTCGGCCATCTGGACGGCTATCTCTATGTGGACATGCTCATCGGCCGCCACGCCCGCGCGGCGAAGAAGACGATCAAGCGCAACGGCTGGGGCGTCCCCGGCCTGAGCTGGGTTCCCGGCGAGGTGCCCGACCCGTTCGGCCATGACGACTGAGCGGAACCCGCAGGCGCACACCCCGTCGGCCCAGCAGGCGATCGAACCCGGCCGCCGCGTGGTGGTGCGCTACCGCCTGCCCGAGGGCAGCACCCCGCCGCTGACCGATGTGATCGGCGAACTGCTCGCGCTCGACCCGGTGACCGTGCGCGACGCCACCGGCGCCACCGTCACCGTGACCGCCGACCGGGTGGTGGCGCTGCGTCCGCTCGGCCCGCGCCCGGTGCGCACCGCCGAGATCCGCGCGCTGGAAGCGGCCGCGGCCGACGCGTGGCCCGGCCTGGAGAACGAGCTCGTCGACGGCTGGCTGGCCCGGGCAGGCCACGGCTACACCGACCGCGCGAATTCCGCTGTGCCGCTCGGCCTGCCCGGTGCGCCCGCCCGGCTCGGCCGCGATGTGCTGCACCGGCTGACCGACTGGTTCGCCACCCGCGGCCTGCCCCCGCGCCTGGTCCTGCCCGACCGTCTCGCGCCTGCGCCGCCCGGCTGGCACACCTGGGGCGAGACCCTGGTGCTCGGCCTCGACATCGACAATTTCGTGCTCCCGCAGGGCCCGTCGATGGTGCGCGTCGCGCCCGAGCCGGACGAGGCCTGGCTGCGCATGCACGCCCTGCGCGGCGAGCCGCCCACCGACGAACCGGTGGCGCCGCCGGATGTGGAGGTGCTCACCGCGGTCCGCGACGGCACGCTCGGTTTCGCCTCCCTCGGCCTGCCCAGGCCCATCGCCATCGCCCGCGGCGCGCTGACCACCGCCCCGGACGGCCGTCGCTGGATCGGCCTGACCTGCGTCTCGGTCGCCGCCGAACACCGCAGGCACGGCCTGGCCGTGCTGGTGAGCGCGGAACTGATCCGCTGGGGCCACGACCGCGGCGCCACCCACGCCTACGTGCAGGTGGCCGCCGACAACGCGGGCGCGCTCGCGCTCTACCGTGATCTCGGCTTCCTCGACCATCACCGCTACCGCTACGCCGCCCCCGCTCCCTGACCGGGTCCGGCTCGTCCCGAAAGGCTTTCCCGTGCGTCTGGCCACCTGGAATGTCAACTCGATCCGCTCCAGGGTGGACCGGGTGACCGCCTGGCTCGACGCCAACGACATCGACGTGCTGGCCATGCAGGAGACCAAGTGCCGCGATGACCAGTTCCCGTTCGAGCGCTTCGACGAACTCGGTTACGAGGTGGCCCATCTCGGCGTGAACCAGTGGAACGGCGTCGCCATCGCCTCGCGTGTCGGCCTCACCGACGTCGCGACCGCGTTCGGCGGCCAGCCCGGTTTCGACAAACAGGCGGCGACCGCGCTGCTGCCGAGCCCGGTGGTGGAATCGCGCGCGCTGGCGGCGACCTGCGGCGGGGTGCGGGTGTGGAGCCTGTACGTGCCCAACGGCCGCGCCCTCGGCGACCCGCACTACAGCTACAAGCTGGAATGGCTGGCGGCGCTGCGCGACAACGCCGAACGCTGGTTGAGCGAGCGCACGGAGGCCAGGATCGCCCTGGTCGGCGACTGGAACATCGCGCCGACCGACGACGACGTGTGGGACCCGGAGTTCTTCCGTGGGAAGACCCACACCTCCGAGCCGGAACGCGCCGCCTTCACCGCCGTGCTCGCCACCGGGTTCACCGATGTCATGCGGCCGTTCGCGCCCGGCCCCGGCGTCTACACCTACTGGGATTACACCCAGCTGCGCTTCCCCCGCAAGGAGGGGATGCGTATCGATTTCGTGCTGGCCTCGCCCGCACTGGCGGCCACCGTCGTCGACGCCGGCGTGGACCGGGAGGCGAGGAAGGGCAAGGGCGCCAGTGATCACGCCCCGGTGATCGCCGAGTTCGACCTGCCCGCCGAATAGCCCGCGCGCACAGCGCGATCGGTCGCCGCGCGCACGGCGTGCCGCCCTGCCAGGGGCTTTCGGTCCGGGTAGCCAATGCCCATGGAGCTGGCTATGCTTTGGCCCGATTGATGCTTGTCGGGGCGCGTGATCCGGTGACTCGGCGACGCAGAAGGGGAGCTGCGACACCACATCCGGCCCCCGTGAGCGTGAAAGTGCAGGGCGTGTCAGTTTCATCGAATCCGTCGGCGAACGAACAGACGGTTCCCGGGCGAGCGGCCCTCGTGACGGCCCCGGCACTGTGTGTCGCGGTGACCGCGGGCACGGCCGCCGCGGCCTATCTGCTCACCGAGGGTTCGGCGCGGCTGCCGCTCACCATCGCCCTCGCCGTGCTCGGCGCGGCGATGACCGGCGCGGTGTTCGCCGCCCTGTGGTTCCATCGCAAGGTCGCCGTCACCGCCGCCGGCGTCACCGCCGCCGAACACCGGGCCGCCGAGGCCGAGCATCGCCGCCAGGAGGCCGAGAACCGCTGCGCGGCAATGGAAGCGATGGTGGCCGAGGAGCGTGCCGCGACCTCGCGAGCGATCGACGTGGCCCGCCGCGACGAGAACCGCCGCACCGCCGCGCTGGCCGCGTTCGCGGGCGCCGCCGGGCGCATCCAGGCCATGACCACCAGCATGCTGGCCGAGCTGCGCGAGATGGAGCACCGCCACGAGGACCCCAAGGTGCTCGCCGACCTGCTGCTGCTCGACCACCGCACCGCCCAGGCGGGCCGCCTGGCCGACTCCATCGCCGTGCTCAGCGGCGCGCGCTCGGGCAGGCGCTGGGCCAAGCCGATCAGCATGGAGTCGATCCTGCGCGGCGCGATGGGCCGGGTCGCCGGCTACCAGCGGGTGCGGCTGCGCGCCGTGGCCGAGATCGCCGTCGCCGGTCACGCGGCCGAGGGCGTGATGCACGCGCTGGCCGAACTGCTCGACAACGCCTGCAATTTCTCCCCGCCGACCACCGAGGTGCACGTCTACGCCGCCGAGGTGCCGGCTGGCGTCATCGTCACCATCGAGGACAGCGGCCTGGTGATGGGCGAATCCGCGCTGCGCCGCGCCGAACTCGCCGTCTCCAGCGGCCGCGACGGCAACACCCAGGCCGAGGCCGACCTGGCCGCGCTGACCGGAACCAGGCTCGGCCTGGCCGTCGTCGGCCATCTGGCCCGCAAGCACGGCCTGACCGTCTCCTATCGTCCGTCCGCCATCGGCGGCACCGCGGTGGTCGTGGTCGTCCCGCGCGAACTCACCGCCCAGCTGGAGACAGCCCACACCCCGGCCACGGTGCGCGCCCCGGCGCCCGCGC
>NZ_JARWRU010000145.1 GCF_029867845.1 Nocardia farcinica
GGTCGAGGATCTCCACCGCCACGGTGCCCTGCCCGGCGGCGGTACGGGGATCGTCGAACGGCGGGACCATGGTGGCCCCGGTGCGCTCAACATCGGCGGCGGCCGCGGCGGCCGCGGCGTCGTAGGTGTCGCCGACGGGGATGAGCTCGACGAACTCCCCGCCGTGCACGCGGATGCGGTCGCGCTTCTGCTTGGGGGTGGTGGTCGGCACGTAGATGCGGCCGCGGATGCCCATGGCCTGGCAGGCGAAGGCCACGCCCTGCGCGTGGTTGCCCGCGCTGGCGGTCACCACGCCGGCGGCGCGCTCGTGCTCGTCGAGTTGGACGACCAGGTTGTAGGCGCCGCGCAGCTTGTAGGAGCGGACGGGGGTGAGGTCTTCGCGCTTGAGGTAGACCCGCGCCCCGGTCGCCGCGGACAGTCGCGGGCTGAGCTGGAGCGGGGTCGGCTCGATGACGCCGGAAATTCGCTTCGCCGCGGCGTCGATCTCGTCGGCGTTGAGCATGCCGCGAGATGAGGACGGGGAATCGACGAGTTCCAGGCGATTGGTCACCCGACTATGCTGCCACCCTCCGATCGCCTCGTTTGCGGCGGGTGGCAGCCACGACGGCCGTGGTCAGCGCGGTGTGAGCACGAAAACGGGGATCTCGCGGTCGGTCTTCTCCTGGTACTCCGCGTAATCGGGCCAGACCGCGACGGCACGGTCCCACCAGAGCTTCTTCTCCTCGCCGGTGACCTCGCGCGCGGTGTAGTCGGCGACCTGCGCGCCGTCGCGCAGTTCGACGTGCGGGTCGTCCTTGATGTTGTAGTACCAGACGGGATGTTTCGGCGCCCCGCCGAGCGAGGCCACCACGGCGTACTCGCCGTCGTGCTCGACCCGCATGAGCGGGGTCTTGCGCAGCTTGCCGGTCTTGCGGCCCTTGGTGGTCAGGACGACGACCGGCTTGCCGTTGAGGGTGGTGCCCTCGGTGCCGCCGGACTGCTCGATCGTCTCGGCCTGTTCGCGCGCCCAATCGGAGGGGCTCGGTGCGTACTCTCCAGTCAATGGCATGACAGCCACAACTCCGGCCGTGCCGCTCGTGTTCCCGCTCACCGAAAGTTCGGTGGACCGAACTTTTCCCCGCGAGTACCCTGATGACATGGCAACGGTTCACCATCCGGGACTCGACGTCCCCACCGTCGACATCGCCGGCAGCCCGTGGCCGGTGTACAAGCTCGAGGCGCTGGTCGCCGGGCTCGCGGTCGCGGCGGTCCTCGGCCTGCTGACCGGCTCGGCGCAGGTGGCCGTCCTCGCGGCGGCGGCCGTGGCCTCGGTGCGCGCGGGCTGGGCGGTGGCCGCCACCCGGCTCGTCCCGCCGATGCGGCGCTGACCCCCACCGCGAGCCCGGGGAACGCCTGTCCGCGACGTGCTCAGCCGGTGTGCAGCGGCAACGCGGCCAGTTCGCCGCGCGAGGCGACCCCCAGTTTCGGATAAGCCTTGTACAGGTGGTGTCCCACCGTGCGGGGGCTCAGGAACAGCTGCGCGGCGATGTCCCGATTGGACATTCCCCGCGCGGCCAGCCGCACGATCTGCAATTCCTGCGGGGTGAGCGCCGCCAGCGGGCCCGACGCGGGCCGGGCCCGGCCGCCGTCGCCGAGCGCGCCCAGCTCCAGCTCCGCCCGCCGTGCCCACGGCCGCGCCCGCCGACCCGCGAACAGGTCGCGGGCGCTCCGCAACTGCGCGCGGGCCTCGGTCCTGCGTTTGGCCCGGCGCAGCCACTCACCGAACAGCAGCCGGGTGCGGGCCTCCTCGAACGGCCGCGGTTGCGCGGCGAGCGCGGCCTCGAACAGTTCCTCGGCCGCCGGTCCCTCGGTCAGCAGGGCGCGGCCACGCCGCTCGAGTCCGCGCACCCACGGCAGGCCTGAGCGCTCGGCCCAGACGCCGAGCCGGTCCGCGGCCTCCTCGGCGACCTCCCGCCTGCCCGATCGGACAGCGGCCTCGACCAGGTCCGGCAGTGAGCGCAACCCGACCACCTGGTGCCGCGCGGGCTCGACGGTGAGCGCGCCGAACCGGCCCACCGCCTCGTCCACCTCCCCGCGCCCCAGCGCCAGCACACCCAGCGCGGCCTGACACCAGGTCGCGCCCGCCGCGTCCGGCCCGCCGAACTCCTCGGCCACCGCCCGCTCGGCCGCCCGCGCGCACTCCTCGGCGCGTCCGCCCAACGCCGCGAGGTAGGCGAGGAAGGCCGTCGACTGGCTCACCCAGTGCCCCTGCCCGGTGTCGGCGGCGATGCGGGCGCTCTCGGTCGCCAGCACCACGCCCTCGCCCGGACGGCCGAGGAAGGTCTCGGCCTCGGCCAGGAAGAACAGCAGCGGCGGCAGCAGCCCGATACGGCCCTCCTCGCGGCAGCGCCCCACCAGCTCCAGCGCCAGCTCTCGCACCTGCTCGTCCTGCCCGGGCACCAACCCCGACCCGCACAACAGCACCAGAGCGCGCGGATCGCCGATCGTCTCGGCCGCCGCGCGCAGATCGCCCGTCCGCCCGCCGCGCAGTCCGGCCAGCACCACGGGCAGCGCCGGCCCGGCCGCGTCCGCGCCCAGCGCCTCGACGTGCGCGGCGGTCTGCGCGAGCTCGTCCTCGCCGAGATACCATGCGACGTGCATGGCCTGGCCGAGCAGTCGCGCGGCGCGGCCCGCCTCGGCGGCCGT
>NZ_JARWRU010000146.1 GCF_029867845.1 Nocardia farcinica
CTCGGGGACCGGCGCGGCCTGGGGGACCGCGAGCCGACGGGTCACTCCCGGCGCCGTCGCCGCGGGCGTCGTGCTGGCGGTCATCGCCCTGGCCGCGCTCGCCCCCGGCCTGCTCAGCACCCACGACCCGTTCGAGCCGCACCCGGACCAGGTGCTGCTGGCGCCCTCGGGCAGCTACTGGCTCGGCACCGACTATCTCGGCCGCGACATCTACTCGCGGCTGGTGCACGGCACCGGCATGTCCGTGGTCAGCGCCCTGATCGCGGTGGCGATCGGCCTGGTCGCCGGATCGGCGATCGGGCTCGTCGGCGGACACTGGGCCGACCGGGCGATCGACGTGGTGCTGATGCGCTTCGTCGACACCCTGCTAGCCATCCCCGGCCTGCTGCTGTCCATGGCGATCGTGGTGGCGCTCGGCTTCTCCACGGTGAACGCCGCTGTCGCCGTAGGTGTCTCGGCCATCGCCGTGTTCGCCCGGCTGATGCGCTCGGAGGTGCTGCGCATCAAACGCCTGCCCTATCTGGAGGCCGCCGAACTGGTGGGCGCGCGCGGCCGGGCGCTGCTGCTGTCGCACATCGTGCCCAACGCCTGGTCGAGTGTGCTCGCGCTGTCGGTGCTCCAGTTCGGCGCGGCCATCCTGTCCATCGCGGCGCTGGCCTTCCTCGGCTACGGCGATCCGCCGCCGTCCCCGGAATGGGGTGTGCAGGTCTCCGAGGGCAAGAACTACGTGTTCTCCGCGCCGTGGATGGTCGCTGTGCCGAGCGTCGCGATCGTCGCCACCGTGCTGGCGTTCAACCGCCTGAGCGCCTTCGTCGAGGAGTTGACCAGCCATGACTGATCATGTCGCGCCGCCGCTGCTCACCGTGGAGGGCCTGACCGTGGGCTATCGGGTGCGTGGGCGGGTCCGCCGCACGGTGACCGATGTGTCCTTCACCGTCCCCGACGGCGCCGCGGTGGCCCTGGTCGGTGAATCCGGTTCGGGCAAGTCCACCGTGGCGGGCACCGTGCTGCGCCTCGGCGCGCCCAATGCCGTGGTGCAGGCGGGCACGGTGCGCTATCGCGGCGAGCCGCTGCTCACCCTCGGCGGCCGCGGCCTGCGCGCGCTGCGCGGCAACGAGATCGCCTATGTGCCGCAGGATCCGGCGAACTCGCTGAACCCGGTGCGCACCATAGGCAGCCAGCTCACCGAGACCCTGCGGGTCACCGGCAGCGCGGGCCGCGTGGTGGAACTGCTCGACGCCGTCGGCATCCCGCGTCCCGCCGAGGTGGCGCGCAAGTATCCGCATCAGCTGTCCGGTGGCATGCTCCAGCGCGTCATCCTGGCCTCGGCCATCGCGGCGGGACCGAAACTGCTCGTCGCCGACGAGCCCACCTCCGCGCTCGACGTCACCGTGCAGCGCCGGGTGCTCGACCTGCTCGACCGGTCGCGCGCCGAACTCGGTCTCGGCCTGCTGCTCATCACCCACGATCTCGCCCTGGCCAGGGAACGCTGCGACCACCTGGTCGTGCTCGAGCACGGCCGGGTGCGCGAGGCAGGCCCCGCGGCCGCCGTGCTGCGCGCGCCGCGCAGCGACTACACCCGGCAGCTGCTCTCCGACGTGCCCGCGCTGAACGCGGCCAAGTTCGGCAGGCCGGCGCCGATCGCACCGGCGGCCGCCGCCCGGCCCGCGATCGCGCTGGAGGGCGTCACGAAGGTGTTCGCCCGGCCGGGCGTGGACGGCGGATTCCGCGCGCTCGACGAGGTCACGCTGCGGGCGGCGCGCGGTAGCACCCACGCCATCGTCGGCGAATCCGGTTCCGGCAAGACCACCATCGCCCGCCTGGTTCTCGGTCTGGAACGGGCAAGCGCGGGCCGGGTGCTGTTCGACGGCGTACCGCTCGACCCGGACGACCCGGCCGCGCTGCGCCGCGCCCGCCGTCGCATCCAGCTCGTCCACCAGAACCCCTTCGTCGCGCTCGACCCCCGCTATCCGGCCGCCCGCGCGGTGGCCGAACCACTGCTGCGGCACGGCATCGGCACCAGGGCGAGCCGGGCCGAGCGGGCAAGGGAACTGCTGCACCTGGTCGGCCTGCCGGACCACACCCACGACGTGCCGCCCGCCCGGCTCTCCGGCGGCCAGCGGCAGCGGGTGGCGATCGCGCGGGCGCTGGCGCTCGAGCCGGAGGTGCTGGTGCTCGACGAACCGACCAGCGCCCTGGATGTGACGGTGCAGGCCAGAATCCTGGAACTGGTCGTCGAGCTGCAACAGCGGCTGGGCTCCACCTACCTGCTCATCTCCCACGATCTCGGCGTGGTGCGGCAGGTCGCCGACGAGGTGACCGTGCTCCGCCACGGCGTCGTCGTCGAATCCGGCCCCGCCGACCGCATCCTCGTCGACCCGGCCGACGACTACACCCGCGACCTCGTCGAATCCGTGCCCGGCTGGGCGAGCTCCGACGAGTCGACCCCGCCCGCCGCCCCCGTGCCCGCCGGGCTGTGAACCCGCTGCCCCCGATCCTGTTTCCCGTCCCCGCACCCTGTGACCCCTCGAGGAGATCACCATGTCCACAGCCGAGCAGGCGTCCGCCGCACCCACCGACACGGAACTCCTGGAACGGTTCCGCCCCGTCTTCGAGCGCATCGCCGAGGGCGCCCTCGACCGGGAGACCACTCGCAGGCTGCCGCTGGAGGAGGCCGGCTGGCTGCGCGAGCACGGCTTCGGCGCGCTGCGGGTGCCGCGCGAGTTCGGCGGCGGCGGCGTCACAGTGCGCCAGCTGTTCCTGCTGCTGATCGAACTCGGCGCCGCGGAATCGAATCTGGTGCAGGCGCTGCGGGTGCACTTCCGGTTCACCGAGGACCGGCTGCGCGAGCGCGACACCGAACGCGGTCAGCGCTGGCTGCGGCTGATCGGCGACGGCGCGATCGTCGGCAACGCCAGCAGCGAACGTTCCGGCAACGTCCGGGGGCGCACCGACACCACGCTGCGCGCCGACGGGGAGCGGCTGCTGCTCAACGGCACCAAGTACTACAGCACCGGCAGCCTCTACGCCGACTACATCTCGGTGGCGGTGGCCGACGGCGACGACCGGCGGGTGACCGCGCTGGTGCCCGCCGACGCCGAGGGGGTGCGCCTGCTCGACGACTACTCCGGCTTCGGCCAGCGCATGAGCGCCAGCGGCACCTCGGTGTTCACCGACGTGGTCGTCGATCCGGGCAACGTCATCCCCACCGACCGCGTCTTCGCCGGGCAGCTGGCCATCGGCCAGCTGGTGCACCTGGCGACCCTGGCGGGCATCACCGCCCGTGCCGTGGCAGACATCGCGGGCTTCGTGCGCCGCAGACGCCGCTCCTTCAGTCAGGCGGGCGCCGACCTGCCGCGCGAGGACCCGCAGGTGCAGCAGGTCGTCGGCCGGGTCGACGCCACCGCGCACGCGCTGCGCGAGATCGTGCTCGGCGTGGCGGGCAGACTCGACCGCGCCGCCGACGCCCGCTACGCGCTGCGCACCGCCGATCCCGCGCATCGCACCGAGGCCGCCGAGGCCGCGGTCCACGCGCTGGAACTGGACGCCGAACTCGGCGTCTACCGTGCCCAGAGCGTCGTCGTCGACCTCGCGCTGCGCGCCACCAACGAGATCTTCGAGGTCGGCGGCGCCTCCGCGCTCGACAGCAGCCTGCACCTGGATCGGCACTGGCGCAACGCCCGCACCCTGGCCAGCCACAATCCGGTGATCTACCGCGAGCGCCAGCTCGGCGACCACCTGCTCAACGACAACGAGCCGGTCAGCGCGCCCTCGGTGGGGATCGCGCCGAGCCTGGTCGGCGGGGCGGGCGAGGAGCGATCCACCGACGGCTCCGCGGCGCGGCTCGCCGTGGTGCCCTGAGCCGTCGCCGCGGGCTGTTCAGGAGGCGACTTCGAGCTCGGGGGAGAGCAGTTCCCGTGTGGCCCGCTCGCGCTCCCGAGCCACCTCGCGCAGCGTGCGCAGCACCGACGAGACCGCCGGATTGCCCGCGGCCCCCTCCCGGTGCAGCGCGCTGATCGAGCGCCCGCCCACATCGAGCCCGTCCACGACGAGTGCGCGCAGGCCGTCGGGCACAGAGAGCAGCGGCACCAGTGCCAGCCCGATCCCCGCGGCGGCGAGCTGGCACATGTTGGGCGCGCCGATCACCCGGTGGGTCACCTGCGGGACGAAGCCCGCGCGCTCGCCCAGGCGCACCAGGGCCTCGGCCAGCCCGGTCTCCGGCCTGCCGGTGATCCACGGCTCCTGCTCGGCCGCGCGCGGTCCGAGAGCGCGCAGGTGCCGGTGCAGCCCGGGCGGGGCGAGCACCACCAGCGGGTCGTACAGCAGCTCCTCCGAGCGCAGGCCGCCGGGCGGGGGATCGGCGCGGAAGTCCAGGCGCGAGACCAGCGCGAGATCGATGTCGCCGTGCCGCAGGGCACGCAGCGAGGTGTCGCTGTCGGCCTGGATCACCCGCACCTGTAACTCGGGTCTGGAACTGCTCAGCCGTTGCAGCAGCGGCCCGGCCAGGGTGGCGATGCTGGTCTCGAAGCCGGAGATCGCGATCCGGCCGCCGGCGCGCTGCTGGGTCGCCGCCACCGCGCCCAGCGCCGCGTCCACGTCGCGGATGATGGTGCGGGCGTGCTCGACCAGGATCTCCCCGCTGGCGGTGAGCCGGACATTGCGGCCCGATCGGCGGAACAGCACCGCCCCGACCTCGTCCTCCAGCACGCGCAGCTGGGCGGAGACGGCCGAACTGGTGATGTTGCGGCGATCGGCGACCGCGGTCACAGTGCCCAGTTCCGCCAGATCGCGGAGCAACAACAGACGACGCAGATTCAACATGGGGGCCTTCTTCGAGCGGGGCCGGAAAAAGCGCGCGCCGTTCGGTGGCGAACACTCTTTCTTCAGGTGCGAGCGAAATGGTTGAATTCGAACCGGATAGCCGTAGCGGCTGTTCAGCGACGACACGCGGCACGGAGCGGATTCGATGGCATGAAACCGAGATTCGCACAGAAATCGGTCTCCCACCAGGGTCGATGCGCGCGATGATGACAAACCTTGCGGCCCGCGACGACCGCCGATAATATCCCCGGCCACATTTCCGCGTATCCGAATTTCGCTCGCGGGCCGAGAAAGTCGTCCGGTCCGGCGATCGGTTCTCGGTCGGTGGCCGGTCCCGGTCAGACGCTGCGCAGGTAGCGCCCGAAGTGCGGGACGGTGAAACCGATGGTGCCGCGCTCGGCCGAATAGATCAGCCCCTTCTTGATCAGGCCGTCGCGGGCGGGCGAGAGCGAGGCGGGCTTGCGGCCGAGTTCGGCGGCCACCGCCGAGGTCGCGACCGGCCCGTCGTCGCCGGACAGGTCGGCCATGGCGCGCATGTACTCGCGTTCGGCCGGGGTGGCGCGCTCATAGCGCGAGCCGAAGAAGCCGACCGCGAGCTCCTCCTCGGCCGCGGGCGCGGCGACCTCCACGTCCTCGGCGGTGATCGGGCTCTCCGGCGCCTGGTCCCAGGTGGCCTTGCCGTAGGCCTGGACGAAATAGGGGTAGCCGTCGGCCTTGCGGTAGAGCGTGTCCAGTGCCTCCTGGGTGAATTTCACGTCCTCGCGCTCGGCGGGCGCGATCAGGGCCTGATCGGCGGACTCGCGGTCGAGCCGGTCGATGCGGTGGTAGCTGAACAGCCGCTCGGAGTAGCTCTTGGAGGCCGAGAGCACGGCGGGCAGGTGTGGCAGGCCCGCCCCGACCACGATCAGCGGGGCGGCGTCCTGGCTGAGCTCGTGGCAGGCGCCGCAGATGGCCGAGACGTCGGCGGGGGCCAGGTCCTGCATCTCGTCGATGAAGATCGCCATGCCGACGCCGATGTCGCCCGCCAGCGCCGCGGCCTCCTTCAACAGCTCGACCAGATCGATCTCGATGTCGCCGGAGTCGGCCCGGCCGGAGACCGCGGGCACGTCGATACCGGGCTGCCAGCGGTCACGCATGCCCTTGTCGGCGGTGGCGCGCAGCGCGAAGGCCTTGAGGATGCCGAGGAAGTCGTCGACGCGTTCGGGATTGCGGTGCGCCGTGGCGATCGCCCGCGCGGCCATGTGCAGCGCCGAGGACAGCGGCCGCCGCAGCTCCTGGTCGGGACGCGCCTCGATCTTGCCGGTCCCCCAACCGCGCGAGATCGCGGCGGAGCGAAGCTGATTGAGCAGCACGGTCTTGCCGACCCCGCGCAGCCCGGTGAGCATGACGCTGCGCTCCGGCCTGCCCCGCGCGACCCGCTCCAGCACGATGTCGAAGGCCTGCAACTGCTTGTCGCGCCCGGCCAGTTCGGGCGGGCGCTGGCCGGCGCCGGGTGCATAGGGGTTGCGCACGGGGTCCATGCCCCGACACCGTAGCGCGTGCGCCCAGCGAAATCTTCCGAAGTATTCGGCAAGTCGTAGATTTCGCTATCTTGTCCTTGTCGTCCCCGACACCAGGCACCGCCGCGACGATCGGAGGCCCATGTTCGAGGAGCCCTTCCAGAAGGAAAACGCCTACGCGGAAACCGAATTCGACGACGCCGTACTCGGTGCGGATCAAGGCTTCGGTGCGGATCAAGGCTTCGGTGCGGACCAAGGCTTCGGCGGGGATCGGGGCTTCGGCGAGGAGCCGGGGCCCGCCGACGATCCGGTGCTCGCCCACGCCGCCGAGGTGATCCGCTCCTGGGAGGTGCCTGCGACCGCCCGCAGGGCGAAAGTGATCCAGGCGGCGCTGCTCGGGGCGCTGGAGTACGAGGGCATCGGCCCGGAACTCGTCGCGCCCATGGCCGTCGGGCCGCTGGTGCAGGCGCTGGCCGCGGTGGAGGTCGAACTGGCCGACGCGCGCAGGCGCGTCGAGGAACTGGAGCGGGTGCTGGCCGCGCGGCTGCCAGGGGAGCGTCCGTGACACGCCGGAGCGAGGCGGGGGCGCCCGCCGTGACGCGGTGACGGGTGGCCGGAAATCCCGTTGTGACCCGCCGGATTCACATCATCCACGCGGATCGTGCAGGGACTATTCACAAAGGCGGGAAAACGCGGCCCGCTCCGCTGGACAAGCGTCGTCACGCATCGTAATCTTCTCGTGACTTAGTGGAGGGTGTCGCTTCGCAAGAGGAGGGCGCCACTGGGTCACCTGCCTTATCGGCTGTCGGAGCACTCGTGTTACCGGCTGCCGAGCCGGACCATCGCATCGGGGTGCGGGGCTCGCTTTCGCCCCGGCTCGTCGCGTGAGCCGGTCGGCGGGAGAGCAGGGAAACGATCGGAGACTCAGGTCGGTGGGTAAACACAGCTTGCAGCGGGAATCGCGTGTGCCGAATTCCGTGAAGGGTGCTCTTGTCATGGGTGCGGTCGCCGCCACCGGCGCCATGCCCGCCATCCCGGCGATGGCCGCCACGATCAACATTCCCGGCCTCGGCGAATTCGACGTTCCGGTGCCGGAGGAATTCGAGCAGCCCGTCCAGCAACTCGAGCAGCAGCTCCAGCAGGCCCTGTCCGCGCCGGGTGCGCCGCTGGCCGCCCCGCAGCTGCCGCAGTTCACCATGCCTTCGGCGCCGTTCGTCCAGCAGACGGTCGGTGACATCGCTCTCGACGCCGCCAAGACCAAGGTCGGCGCCATGTACTCTTGGGGTGCGGCCGGTCCGTCCACCTTCGACTGCTCCGGCCTGGTCAAGTGGGCCTACCGCCAGGCGGGCATCGAACTGCCCCGCACCAGCTTCGAGCAGTCGCACGTCGGCGCGCCGGTGGCCTTCGAGGATCTGCGCCCCGGCGACATCGTCGTCACCAACGGCGGCGGCCACGTCGGCCTCTACGCCGGCGACGGCAAGCTGCTCAACGCGGTCCAGTCCGGCCAGCCGGTGTCCTACACCCCGCTGCGCCCCGACATGGTCGTGACCGCCCGCCGCGTCGTGGGCTGACACCAGGGCCCGCACCGGCGCGAATGGCGCAACGCGAACAGCACGCACCGGCACAGGCCAGGGTCGATTCCTGGACGTGGTCGGTGCGGCTGTTCCGTACCCGCTCCGCGGCGGCCGAGGCCTGCCGCGGTGGCCACGTCCGAGTCAACGGGGCCACCGCCAAACCCGCCCAGCCGGTCCGTCCCGGTGACGAGGTGCGCATCCGGGTCGGCGGCCTCGAACGCATCGTCGTCGTGGAGCGGATCGTCACCAAGCGGGTCGGCGCCGCCATCGCCGCGCAGTGCCTGATCGACCGCAGCCCGCCGCCACCGCCCAGGGAACTGCTCGCCGCCATGCCGCGCCGCGACCGCGGCGCGGGACGGCCGACCAAGCGCGAGCGCCGCGAGACCGACCGCCTGCTCGGCCGCGATTCCCGCTGACGCCGAACATTTCGGCGCGCCGCGCTGCCGCCTACTCGCTCGTCTCGCCACCCACCAGCAGGTGCGGCACCCCGCTGCGCAGCGCCTGGGTGAGCACGTGCGCACCGCGCGCCACCCCGGCCTGGTCGGTGTCCGCGATCGCCGAGGCGTGGTCCGGGGAACGGATCTCCCAGCCGACGGCCAGCACCCGTCTTCGCCGCGACCCGGCCGCCAGCGCATCCACCACCGCCGAGGCCGCCGCGTAACCCGCCTGGTTGCGCGCCCCCAGCGCGCCCGCCGCGGAGGAGAACAGCAGCACGAAATCGATCGGGTCGGCCGCGGTGAGTTCGAGCAGATGCCGGGCCGCCGCCGCTTTCGGCGCGAACAGCCGCGCCAGGTGGTCGGGGGTGACGGCGCCGAACGCGGCCGGTTCGAAATCCTCCGCCGCGTGCACCACACCGCGGATGGTCGAGCCGTATTCGCGGATGTCGTCCAGCGCGCTCGCCAGCTCTGCCCGGTCGGACACATCGCAGCGCACCACCACGAACCGGTCCTCCAGCCCGTCCAGCGGACCTGGCACCGGCCGTGGATCGCGGGTAAGCACCACCACGTCGTGGGCGCCCTCGTCGAGCAGCCAGCGCACCGCGACGGCCCCGCGCCTGCCGAGCCCACCGGTCACCACGTAGGTGCCGTCCGGGTCGATCCTCGGCGCGGGGGCGGTGACCGCCCGCGCCTGCCGGAACCGCCGCACAGCCAGCCCGTCCGCGCCCACCCTCAGGTCGCCCGCCCACAACAGATCCTCGCCCGCGTTCGGCGAGTCCTGTTCCGCGCCGGTCGAATCCGCCGCCGTGGTCGCGCC
>NZ_JARWRU010000147.1 GCF_029867845.1 Nocardia farcinica
CCCCGCCGCCGCCCCGCCCCCCGCGGCCCGCCCGCCCGCGCGCCCCCACCGCCGCGCGCCCCCCCCGCTGCCGCGGCCGCCCCCCCCCCTTTCCGATGCTCGGGTGACCCGACTGCGCGCAGGCGCCGGGCCCGGCCGCGGACTAGTCGCTGTTGAGGTAGGTCAGCAGGCGCAGGATCTCGATGTACAGCCAGACCAGGGTGACGGTCAGGCCGAGCGCCACGCCCCAAGCCGCCTTGGACGGCGCGCCCGCTCGGATGAGCTGGTCGGCGGCGTCGAAGTCGATCAGGAAGCTGAACGCGGCGATCGCGATGCAGACCAGGCTGAACACGATGGCCAGGCCGCTGCCGTCACGCAGGCCGAGGCCGGTGCCGTCGGCGGTGAAGAAGCTGGCGACGAGGTTGCCCAGCATCAGCACGGCCACGCCGATGGTGGCGCCGATGAGCATGCGGGTGAAGCGCGGGGTGACCCGGATGGCGCCGGTCTTGTAGACCACCAGCATGCCGGCGAAGACACCGAAGGTGCCGAGCACGGCCTGGGCGATCAGCTGGTTGCCGCCGACGCCGCCGAATTCGACATTGGTGAACATGAACGACAGGCCGCCGAGGAACAGGCCTTCGGCCGCGGCGTAGGACAACACGATGGCCGGGTTGTCCATCTTGTTGCCGAAGCTCGCGACGAGCACGAGCACCAGGCCGACCAGCGCGCCGCCGATGACGAGCAGCGTCCCCAGGCCGGGGGCGACCGACATGATCGCGAACGACACGATCGCGAACAGCGTCACCACGCCGAGGGTGATGCCGGTCTTGGTGACCACGTCGTCGATGGTCATCGACCGGGTGGCCGGGGCCTGCTGGTACGGCTGGACCGGGCGGCCGTACTGGTCGGTGTACTGGCCGTACTGGTTGCCGAACTGCTGTCCGAACTGACCGGCACCCGCCACACCCGAACCGAAGTCGGCGTAACCGCCCGCCGGCTGTTGCTTCGGGAGGTTCTTGAATATCGGATTGCTCGATGTGCGCACCGTGAGTGCCTTTCTGGAGTCGTTGCGACTGGTCGTGTCGAGCTGACGCTCGATCTCCATGGTTGCCTTGTTCACCAACTTGCCTGGTTCAACGTACGGCTCCACCGGAGAGTTCCGGCAGAACCCACGAGGCAGACAATTCGGACTCTACCGGGGCCGTGCGTCGTGCAGCCCACGCACCGACCGGGTGACGGTGAACTTCTTGTTGCGACCGACCACATCGGTGTGACCGACCATCCGCTCCACCACACCGCGGTAATTCAGATGGGTGTTGTACACGGTCCACAATTCTCCTCCGGGACGGAGAACGCGACCCGTTTCACAGAACATCTTGATCGCCGATCCGGTGTGCACCGCCGCGCCGACGTGAAAGGGCGGATTGCACATCACCAGATCGGCGCTGTTGTCCGGCAGCGAGGACATCGCGTCGTCGCGCAGCACGCGCACCCGCTCGGCCACGCCGTTGACCTCGGCGGTGGCGGCGGCGGAGGCGACCGCGGCGGCGGACTGGTCGGTCCCGACCACCCGGATGGCCGGCCGCGAGCGCGCCAGCGCCACCGCCAGGATGCCGGTGCCGCAGCCCAGGTCGATGGCCTCGCGGGCATCGGGCTTCATCAGCTTGAGGTGGTCGAGCAGGAACCGGGTGCCGATGTCGAGGCGGGCGCCGGAGAAGGCGGCGCCGTGCGCGACCACCTCGATGTCCAGTTCGGCCAGCCGCTCCCGGATCGGGAAGGCCGGCTCGCCGACCGGTTTCGGACCGCGCACGGTCAGCGTGCGCGACTTCTGCCTGCCGCGGCTCGCGGTGACCTCGCCGAAGTGCTGGGCGAGCACGTCGTTCATGGTCTTGGTGAGGTACTTGTCGCGACCGCCCGCGATCACCACCACCCCGGGGTCGGCGTGGCGGGCGACGGCCTCGGCGATCTCGGCCAGGCCGGACAGCGCGCGCGGCAGCCGCATGAGCACCAGTCGCACACCGTCGAGCAGTTCGGCCGACAGCGGGTGCGGGGTGTAGCGATCCGACAGCCCGAGCGTGCGGGCGTTGCCCGCCAACGCGAGTTCACCGGTGAGCAGATCCTGGTGCACGCGCACCCGGCGCAGGTCGTGGCGGGCGGCGAGGCCGAGGGTCAACGCGCCGTAGGCGTCGCCGACGACCGCGACACGCCCGTCGGTCGCGTCGTCGACGAACTCGGCGGCGGCGTCGAGGATCAGCCGGTCGGCGGCGTCGACGGCAAAGAGGTTGGGCGCCTCCACGTCCGGATGACGTCGCAGGCGAGCGAGAACGTCGTCGGCATCGTGCACGGCGTCAAGTGTGCTCGATCGTTGCCCCGCGATATCGACCGCCCCCGCTGGTGAGCGCACTACCATCGGCCCCATGCGTAACAAGACGGCTGCGCCGGCGGCGGCGGTGGCGGTGGCGGCGGCCACCCTGGCATGCGGGGTGCTGACCGGTTGCGACGACGCCCGGCCCGGCGCGGAACCGGTGACCTCGCCGAGCACGGCGCACAGCGCCACGGCGACCGGCCCGGCCCCGCTGCTGGAGGCGCCCGCCCCACCGCCGTCGGACGCCGCGCCCAAGAGCGCGGACGCCTCCCCCGAGGCGGGCCTGACCGTGACGGGCATCCGCATCGGCCGCCACGACGGCTTCGACCGGGTCGTCTACGACCTCGGCGGTGCGGGCACCCCCGGCTGGATCGTGCGCTGGACGGATCGCGCGGTCCAGGACGGCAGCGGCCGCGAACTCGACATCGCGGGTGAATCCGTGCTCGAGGTGCGCATCACCGGGTCGGCCTATCCCTTCGATTCCGGCGTGACCCCCTACTCGGGACCCGATCCGGCCACCGATCCCTCGGTCCCCGGCATCACCGGGGTCTCCATGCCACTGGTGTTCGAGGGTGTCACCCAGTCGTTCATCGGCGTCGCCGGATCGCAGGCCGCCTTCTCCGTCCAGGCGTTGAGCAATCCGACGCGTCTGGTCGTCGACATCGTCACCTCCTGAGATCACCTCCTGAGGCGTGACCGGGGCGGCGCTGTACACACTTCCCGCGCCGGATTCGATATCGGTTGACGATCGGTTCCTTTCGGCGATGCTGCCGACTGGACCCACTACGAGTACTTTCGGAAGGTCCGGCGCCGCACCGGATCCCTGACGGGGGTGGACAGCACAGAAGGGCGGAATCGACATGCGACGACTCGAACGCGCGGGTTTGGTCGCGACGGGAGTGGCAACCGTGAGCGGGTTGGTGCTCGTCGGAGCGTGCTCCAACCAGATCGCCGGCACGGCCGACGCCGACCCCTCCGAGG
>NZ_JARWRU010000148.1 GCF_029867845.1 Nocardia farcinica
TTGGTCGCGGCGTACCCCCCCGCCTCGGGGGGGGGGCCCGTCCCCCTCTTGGGGGCCGGGGGGGGGGGGGGGGGGGGGGGGGGCCGGCCCCCCGGCCCCGGACGGCCGCACGACGACGCGAACACGTGAAAAGGCCCTCGGATCGACGTTGATCCGAGGGCCTTGGCGTTGTCCGGCGACCATCCGTCCGGCGACGCTGCCGGACGGCGGCGGTCAGCCGGCCGGGCGGGCGGTCTGCATGGCCCGGTCCAGTTCCCAATAGGCGCGTAGCGCGGCGATCCTGCCCTCGGCGTCCACCCGGTAGGTGAACACGCCCTCGGCGTCGATCAGGTGCCCGCCGAGGGTGGTGCGGATCAGGCCGGTGAAGGCCACCTCGTCGCCACAGGCGAAGGAATCGCCGAAGAGGAATTCGATGGACTCGGTGGGCGCGATGGCCTTGTCCCAGAACGCGGCGATGGCCTCGCGACCGTGGTGGCCCCTGCCCTCGGGGTCGAAGCCGGAGGGGCCGATCGGATCCTCGACCACCGCGTCGGGGGCGAACAGCGCCAGCCAGGCCTGCTTGTCGCGGGCGCGCACCGCGGCCTGGGAGGCCAGGCCGGCGGCGCGGGCGGGGTGCTCGGTGGCGCTCATCGGTCCTTCCCGACGATCGGATCGGCGATGTAGCGCTCGGCGAAGCGGCGCAGCGAGTCCTGTTTGGCCGCCAGATCGCCGTCGAAGCCGATGCCGTCGAACAGCCAGGGGACCACGATCGCGTCGGTCACGCCCGCGTCGGCCAGGTCCTGGTAGCCTGCGCGGCCCGCCTTGTCCACGCAGACCGCCTGGATCTCGAAGGGCTCCCCGGCGCGGCCGTACTCCGCACGCAGCGCGCCCAGCTTGCCGATGGTGTCGGTGAGCTCGGCGAAGGTCATCATGGCCGAGGTCCAGCCGTCGCCGACCCTGGCCGCGCGCCGCAGCGCCACGTCGGTGTGACCGCCGATGTAGAAGGGCACCGGCGCGGTGGGCGCCGGGCTCATCTGCAACTCGTCGAAGTCGTAGAACTCGCCGTGGTACTGCACCATGCCGCCGCCGAGCACCAGCTTGATGACCTCGATCATCTCGTCCACGCGCGCGCCGCGGCGGGCGTAGGGCTGGCCGCACCACTCGAATTCCTCCGGCGCCCAGCCGATTCCGACGCCGAAACCGAAGCGGTTGTTCGTCAGCGCGGCCAGCGAGCCGACCTGCCTGGCCAGCAGCAGCGGGTGCCGCGAGCCCAGCTTGAGGACGTTGGTGTAGAAGCGCAGCCTGCTGGTCACCGCCGCCATCGAGGCGGCGGCGATGAGCGGATCGACCCACGGGGTCTCCGGGCCCCAGAACCGGGAGCCGTCGGCGGTGTAGGGGTACTTCGCCGCCGCGGACTTCATGTAGAACAGCGAATCCGGCAGGGCGATCGAGGTGAACCCGCACTCCTCCGCGGTCCGCGCCAGCTCGCCCAACTGCTCGAGCGGGCTGAGCGCGATACCGACGGTGAACTGCAGCGGCCTGCTCACGAGCCCGGCCGTTCCGAACCGACGACCCACATGGAGAAGTACTGCGAGCCGCCGCCGTAGGCGTGACCGAGGGCCTTGCGCGCGCCGGGGACCTGATAGTCGCCCGCCCGTTCCATGACCTGCTTGGCCGCCTCGGCGAAGCGGATCATGCCGGACGCGCCGATCGGGTTGGACGACAGCACGCCGCCGGACGGGTTCACCGGAATCCGGCCGCCGATCTCGGTCTCGCCCTTCTCGGTGAGCTTCCAGCCCTCACCGGGCTCGGCGAAGCCCAGGTTCTCCAGCCACATCGGCTCGAACCAGGAGAACGGCACGTAGATCTCCGCGGCGTCGATCTCCTCGATCGGGTCGGTGATGCCCGCGGCCTGCCACAACGCCGCCGCCGCGGCCTGGCCCGCCTGCGGGTTCACGTGGTCGCGGCCCGCGAAGGTGGTCGGCTCGGTGCGCATGGCGGTGGCGTGGATCCAGGCCACCTTGCGGCCCTCGGCCTGCACCCGCTCCGCCGACTCGGCGTCGCCGATGACGATGGCGCACGCGCCGTCGGAGGACGGGCAGGTCTCGTCGAAGCGGATCGGGTCCCACAGCATCTGGGAGGCCAGCACCTTCTCCAGCGTGATGTCGTGCTGCTGGAGATGGGCCAGCGGATTCTTCGCGCCGTTGCGGCGGTCCTTGACCGCGACCATCGCGCCGATGTGGGTGGGCGCGTTGGAGCGGCGGATGTAGGAGCGCACGTGCGGGGCGAAGTATCCGCCCGCGCCCGCGCCGACCGGCATGGTGAACGGGACCGGGATCGACAGCGCCCACATGGCGTTGGATTCGGACTGCTTCTCCCAGGCGATCGCCAGCACTCGCTTGTGCACGCCCGCCTGCACCAGGTTGGCGGCCACGATGCCCGTGGAGCCGCCGACGGAACCGGCGGTGTGCACGCGCAGCAGCGGCTTGCCCACCGCGCCGAGCGCGTCGGCCAGATACAGCTCGGGCATCATGACGCCCTCGAACATGTCGGGCGCCTTGCCGACCACCACGGCGTCGATGTCGGCGATGGTGAGTCCCGCGTCGGCGAGCGCGCGATCGATCGCCTCGCGGCACATGCCCGCCATGGACACGTCGTGGCGCTTCGTCACGTGATGGGTCTGTCCGGTGCCGAGCACCGCGGCCGGGAAGCTCATCGGCTCGCCTCCGAATCCAGGACGGTCACAAGGTTCTGTTGCAGCACCGGGCCGCTGGTGGCGTGGGCGAGCGCACGACCGGCCTCGCCCTTCATGATCGCCGTGGCCGCGTGACCGATGCGCTCGAGGCCGGCGGCGAACATCGGGTTCGCGGCCAGCGCGCCGCCGGAGGGATTGACCCTGGTCTCCGGCTTCAGCCCGAAGGCCTCGGTGAGGATCAGCTGCTGATGGCTGAACGGCGCGTGCAACTCGGCCAGGTCGAAACCGGACACGTCGCCGCCGGTGGCGGCCTGCGCGGCCGCGGCGGCCGAGGGGGAGACGGTCAGATCGCGCGCGCCGAGCACACCGGAGTCGATCCGATGGGCCATGGCGGTGATCCAGGCCGGACGTTCGCGCAACTCGCGAGCCCGTTCGCCGGTGGCCAGCACGATGGCGGCGGCGCCGTCGGTGATCGGCGCGACGTCGTGGGCGCGCAGCGGGTCGGCGACATAGGGGGTGTCGAGCAGGGCGTCGAGGTCACCGTCGTCGCCCGCGGCCACCGCGGCCATGTCGCGCTCGCTCCAGCGGCCCGCGTCGATGCCGGCGCGGGCCTGCAGGCCGGCGATGGACAGCGCGTCCGGCCACAGCGGCGCGACCAGGTAGGGGTCGAGCTGCATGGTCAGGATGCGGTTCAGGGCGCCCGCCGAGGACTTGCCGAAGCCGTAGACCAGCGCTGTCCGCGCCTGGCCGGACTTGAGTTTCACGTAGGCCTCGTACAGCGCCCAGGCCGCGTCCATCTCCACGTGCGACTCGTTGATCGGCGGCACCGCGCCGATGGAGTCGACCGCGGAGATGAACGAGAAGGCACGTCCGGCCAGGTAGTCCGAGGAGCCCGAGCACCAGAAGTCGATGTCGGACTTGGTGATGCCGAGTTCGGTGTACAGCTGCTGGAAACAGGGCACCAGCATCTCGACACCGTTGGTGGTGCCGAAGGTCTCCGGCACGTGCGGCGCGTGGGCGAAACCCACGACCGCGATGTCGGTGGAGTTGACGGTCAACGTGCTCGCCTCTCAGAGATGGTGCTTGTAGGTCTCGTAGTCGGCGTCGGGCTCACCGCTCGGCTCGAAGTGGTCCACGTTCTCCAGCCCGTGGCCCCACTGCTCGCGCGGCTTCCAGACGGCCTTGACGCGCATGCCCATGCGCACCTCGCTCGCCTCGCAGCCCAGCACCAGGTGCAGGACCGGGATGTCGGCGCCGTCGAGCAGCACGTAGGCCGCCACATAGGGCGGCTTGATGCGCTGACCGAGGAAGGGCACGTTGACGATGCAGAAGGTGGTGACCGTGCCGTGGTCGGACAGTTCGATGTAGTCGTCGGTCGGCTGTCCCGAGGTGGGCTCGGCGCCGCGCGGCGGGAAGTAGACCTTGCCGCCGGGACCGGTGCGCGCGCCGATGAGCTTGCCCTCGGCCAGGCCGCGCAGGTACACCGTCTCCTGCGGGGAGGCGGTGTGCTTGTAGGACAGGTCGACCGGCGTGGTGATCATGGTGACCGGCTCGGCGTCGGCGGAGCCCGGTTCGGTTGCCGCGGAAGAGCTCTCGCCGGGCTCGAAGCAGACGATGTCCTTGATGTCGCCGCTGGTCTCGGCGGCCCAGCGCGCCCGCACCCGCATGCCGGTGTGGATCTGCTCGGGGGATTCGACGTCCACCGCGTGCAGCAGGGCCGAGTCGGCGCCGTCGAGGGTGATCAGCGCCCAGGCGAAGGGGCGGTCGAAGGGCTGACCGGGCTGCGGCTCGCGCACCCAGGTCCAGCTGGAGACCGTGCCCGTGTCGGCCACGTCGACGAACTCCGTCAGCGGCTGACTGGTCACCGGATCGTATTCCGGCGGCGGGACCAGCACCCGGCCGTCGCTCCCGC
Organism: Nocardia farcinica; assembly: GCF_029867845.1. GTDB lineage: Bacteria > Actinomycetota > Actinomycetes > Mycobacteriales > Mycobacteriaceae > Nocardia > Nocardia farcinica_A. The sequence goes on from NZ_JARWRU010000148.1 coordinate 4,587, forward strand.
GCACACCGACGACCTTGCGGTCGCGCAGTCCGGTGAGGAACGCGCCGATGGTCGGTCCGACCGAGCGGGTGTAGTCGAAGCGCATCCGCAGCGGCGCGCTCAGCACATCGGGCCCACTGCTGGAGGCGGTGGCGGTGGCGGTGTTCAATTCCGGCCCTTTCTCGGCGGTGACAGTGGTGGTGAGGGCGTCGTCCGGGGTGTGTCGAGAGCGCACCGAGCGGGCGCGGAGACGGCGCCGGACGCGCTATTCCCCTCGGTCACACTTTCGAGTAGAACAGGTTCTTATTCTGGTGGCAAGCGAAGGCTGCGGAAAGGGTCGATCATGAAGTTCGGACTGCAACTCGGATATTGGATGGCGCAACCACCCGCCAACGCGGGGGAGTTGGTGGTGGCCGCCGAACAGGCCGGATTCGACGCCGTCTTCGCGGCCGAGTCCTGGGGCTCGGACGCCTTCGGCCCGCTCACCTGGTGGGGCTCGCGCACCGAGCGGGTGCGCCTCGGCACCTCGGTGGTGCAGATGTCGGCCCGCACGCCCGCGGCCACCGCCATGCACGCGCTCACCCTCGACCATCTCAGCGGGGGCAGGGCGGTGCTCGGGCTCGGTGTGTCCGGCCCGCAGGTGGTGGAGGGCTGGTACGGCCAGCCGTTCGCCAAGCCGTTGCAGCGCACCCGCGAGTACGTCGAGATCATCCGCAAGGTGCTCGCCCGCGAGGCCCCGGTGACCAGCGACGGCCCGCACCACCCGCTGCCCTACACCGGCCCCGGCGCCACCGGCCTCGGCAAGCCGCTCAAGCCGATCGTGCACCCGCTGCGCGCGGATCTGCCCATCTGGCTGGGCTCGGAGGGGCCGAAGAATGTGGCGCTCACCGCGGAGATCGCCGACGGCTGGCTGGCGATCTACTTCGCGCCCCGGCTGGCCGAGATGTACCACTCCTGGCTGGACGAGGGCTTCGCCCGGCCGGGTGCGCGGCGCTCGCGCGAGGACTTCGAGATCGCCGCGAGTTGCCAGGTGGTGATCACCGACGATCCGGCCGCCGAACTGGAGCGGATGCGCTGGGTGATGGCGCTCTACATCGGCGGCATGGGCGCGCCGGAGATGAATTTCCACGCCCAGGTGTACCGGCGGATGGGCTACGACCGTGAGGTCGAGGAGATCACCCGGCTGTTCCAGTCCGGGCGCAAGGCCGAGGCCGCCGCGGCGGTGCCCGACGAGCTGATCCTGGACACCGCGATCATCGGCGACGAGGCGCACGTGCGCGAGCGATTGAAGGTCTGGGAGGCGGCCGGCGTGACGATGATGTTGGTGTCGGCTCCCGATGTCGAGCACCTGGCAAAGCTCGCACCCCTTGTCGATCGGTAGAACACGTTCTAAATTCGATGGGGTGACGACGCAGGAGTCAGAAATTCTCGGTCTTTGGAACATCGCCGCCGCACACCCGGATCGGGTGGCGTTGGTCGATCCGTCGGGACGGGAGGTGAGTTATCACGAGCTGGCCCGGCTGGCCGACCGCTACGCCGCGGGATTGCACGATCTCGGCCTGCGTACCGGCGACGTGCTGGTGAGCATGGTGCACAACTGCGCCGAGGCCATCGCGATCTACTTCGCCGCCTATCAGTCCGGTCTGTACATCGTGGCCGTGAACTGGCACCTGACCGGCCCCGAGGTGGCCTACATCCTCGGCGACAGCGGGGCGAAGGCGTTCTTCGCCAGTGATCGCTTCGCCTCGGCCGCCGTCGCGGCGGCCGACGAAGCGGGCGTGCCCGCCGCCGCGCGCTTCGCGATCGGCGAGATCGACGGCTTCACCCCGGTCGCGGAGCTGGGCAGCCCCGACGCGGGCAGGCCCGCCGAGCGCACCACCGGCGCGCCCATGCTCTACACCTCGGGAACCACCGGGCGCCCCAAGGGAGTTCGGCGACCGCTCACCGGGGCCGACCCGGACGTCGTCTCGGTCGCCAACACCTCGTTCTTCGCCCTGTTCGGCCTCGCGCCCTACGACGACCACGTGCACATCTGCGGCTCGCCGCTCTACCACACCGCGGTGCTCAACTTCGCGACCATCTCGATCCAGTTGGGGCACAAGGTGGTTCTGATGGACAAGTGGACCGCCGAGGAGATGCTGCGCCTGATCGACAAGCACAAGGTCACCCACAGCCACATGGTGCCCACCCAGTTCCACCGGCTGCTCGCGCTGCCGCAGCAGGTGCGCGAGAAGTACGACGTGTCCTCGCTGCGCAGCATGGTGCACGGCGCCGCGCCGTGTCCGCGCGAGACCAAGCTGGCCATGCTGGAGTGGTGGGGCCCGACGGTCACCGAGTACTACGCGGCCACCGAGGGCGGCGGCACGGTCATCTCCGGCGAGGAATGGCTGCGCAAGCAGGGCTCGGTGGGCAAGGCGTGGCCGTACTCGGTGGTCAAGGTGCTCAGCGAGGAGGACGGCTCGGAGCTGCCGCCCGGCGAGGCGGGCCTGGTCTACATGAAGATGGGCGCCTCCAGCTTCGAGTACCACCACGACAAGGCCAAGACCGACGAGTCGCGGGTCGGTGATCTGTTCACCGTCGGCGACATCGGTTACCTCGACGAGGACGGCTACCTGTTCCTGTGCGACCGGCGCTCGGACCTCATCCTCTCCGGCGGCGTGAACATCTACCCGGCCGAGGTCGAGACCGTGCTCATCACGCATCCGAAGGTCGCCGACGTGGCGGTCTTCGGCATTCCGCACGAGGACTGGGGCCAGGAGGTCAAGGCGGTCGTGCAGCCCGCCGAGGGCGTGACCGGCGGCGAGGAGCTCACCGCCGAGTTGCTGGCCTTCGCCGCCGAGCGCCTGGCCAAGTACAAGATGCCGCGCTCGATCGACTACCTCGACGAGCTGCCGCGCGATCCCAACGGCAAGCTCTACAAGCGCAAGCTGCGTGAGCGGTACGTGCCCGCGTCCTAGTCGCGTAGCTCCATGGGCAGCCCGAACAGCGGGAACAGCCGCTCGGTGTCGAGGAAGAAGTTCAGGCCGCTGATCTCGTCGCCGGCCAGCTCGAGCACCGTGATCGACCAGGGCGAGTAGACGCCCGGCGTCTCGGTGGGCTTGTAGTGGCCGAAGGCGGGCAGCCCGTTGGCGCCGTCGAGCCGGACCATGCGCGAGCCCTCGCAGGCCGAGCCGGTGCCGAGCATGAAGGCCGCGACGTTCTCCGGGCCGCTGATCCACAGTTCGATCGGCGGCATGGACAGGGCCACGTCGGCCTTGAGCAGGGTGGTGAGGGCGTCCATGTCGTAGGACTCGAAGGCGGTGACGAACTCGTCGACCAGCTTGCGCTGCTGCTCGTCGGCGGGGTCGTACCCGCCGTCCTCGGCCGGGCGCACCTTGGCCATGGTGGCGCGCGCCCGTTGCAGGGCGCTGTTGACCGAGGCGGGCGACATCATCAGCGCCTCGGCCGTCTCGCCCGCCGAGAAGCGCAGCACCTCACGCATGATGAGGATGGCGCGCTGGGTGGCGGGCAGATGCTGGCAGGCGGCGACGAAGGCCAGGCGCAGCGAATCCTTGGCGGTGGCGTGCTCGGCCGGGTCGGCGCCGAAGGCCAGCGCGTTGGGGATCGGCTCCACCCAGACGTAGTCCGGTTGTGGTGCGGGCAGCGGCGAATCCGGCCGCGACGGCCCGGACAGATCCATCGGCCTGGCTCGGCGCTGCGGCCCGTCGAGCATGTCGAGGCAGACGTTGGTGGTGATCTTGTACAGCCAGGACCGCACGCTGGCGCGCCCCTGGAACGAGCCGTAGGACTTCCAGGCCCTGGTGAAGGTCTCCTGCACCGCGTCCTCGGCCTCGAAGGAGGAACCGAGCATGCGGTAGGCGTACGCGCACAGCTCCCGCCGATGCGATTCGAACTCGGCCAGCACGCGCGCGTCGGCCGGCGCGGTGTTCGAAGGCCCGGACGGCGAGTGCGCAGGCTGTGAGTGCTCGGACTGCGGAAGCTCGGACTGCGGAAGCGACGAGGTCGAACCTGCCGTGTCGGTCATGGCAACGACGATGCCACAGTCCACCGACAGGAAACAGGGTATGAAACGCCGCGTCGCGCCCCCTGAACTGGGGGTTCGGGTGTTTTCGCGCGATCGGCCGCCGGGACCGATGAATCCGCGGCGGGGCGCTCGTCTGCACAGCTGACACCGACATACGCGCGTGAGAGGACACCGCCATGAGCAGCAAGATGATCTTCGTCAATCTCCCGGTCGCCGACCTGGAGCGGTCCAAGGGTTTCTACCAGGCGCTGGGCTGGAAGCTGAACGAGGACTTCACCGACGACAACGCCGCCTGCATCGTCGTCGACGACAACATCTGCCTGATGCTGCTGACCAGGCAGTACTTCCAGACCTTCACGCTGCGTCCGGTCGCCGACACGGTCGCGGCGGCGGGCGCGGGCTACGCGCTGTCCCTCGGCAGCGCGGCCGAGGTGGACGCGCTGACCGAGGCCGCGGTGGCGGCGGGCGGCACCGAGGAGGTCAACGAGGACAAGCGCGCCCAGGAGGCCCAGGTGGGCATGCACGGGCGCACCTTCGTCGACCCCGACGGCCACCACTGGGAGCCGTTCTGGATGGACTACCCCGGCGCGGAGTGAATCCGGCGGGAAGTCGAACAGCCACGCCCGCGACTGTGTTCGTGCCGGGAAGCGGGGGGGCGGCCG
>NZ_JARWRU010000149.1 GCF_029867845.1 Nocardia farcinica
GGACCGGCGCGGGCGCGGGCACGACGGGGGCGGCCGGGATCGGCGCGGGCACGCCACCGCCACCGGCGGCGGCACGCTTGCCGAAGTACTCCTCGACCACGGGCGCGGCCAGCTTGGCCGGCCGGGCGGGCGGGCCGCCCATCTCCCGGCGCGGCTCCAGCGCGGGCTCGTGCGGGGTGGTGACGTCGATCTCCGGCTCGGACGGCAGGATCGTCGCCAGGCCGCGCAGCGCCCGGCCGAAATCGGGATCGATCAGATCCGAGGCCGGGTCGTCGAGCGGAGAGACCGTGCCGCCGTGCGCGTCGGGCTGGTACCGCCAGTGCGCGGCGATCTCCGAACGCCCGTTCTGCCACTGCAATTGGGCGACCCAGAAGCCCTTCTCGTCCTTCCAGGCGTCCCACTCGGCGAACTCCAGGGTGTGCCCGCGCTCGGTGAAGGCCGCGGTCACCACCTCGATGAGGGTTTCCACCGCGGGACCGTCGGGGCGCACGGGATGCGCCTTCTGAGCCAGCTCGGCGGCACGGGCGCGCTCGAGCAGCACCGGATAGGCGAAGCGCTCCACGCGGCTGGCCGGCATGCCGGACTCGGCGGTCACCTGCTCCACGGACGCGCCTGCACGGATACGGGCCTGGATATCGCGAGGACGCATGGAGGCTTCCATTTCGATCTCGATCTGGCCGAACCGGGCAAGGTCGCCGCGCGCGGCGGCTCTGAGCTTCTCGTCCGCGGGGAGGCGGAACTTCTGGCCGGACTCGGTGTCGACACACACGATGTGCGTGGAGTCGGGCGTCACCCCGATCACACGAAGTTCACGCACCGCTACCTCCTTATCGCGCCGACTCGCGACACCGCCCACTGATTCGCAACAGTAGTGCACACGACAGTGGTCCGGGGCAAGACACGCGGGCGCAAACTTCGGCGAAGTGGCGGATCAGGCGCTAATGTGTGTGGATTTCCCAGCCGGGGAACGCACCGCGAACGGCCCGAAAAACCTTGCGGCGGCGGGGCCCGGGGGGGGGAACGGGGCCCCGGGGAGCGGCCGGGGACGGCCGCGCCCCCCCCCCGGCGAAAATTAGGTTTCGCCCGCAAAGG
>NZ_JARWRU010000150.1 GCF_029867845.1 Nocardia farcinica
CCGTTATCCGCATGTGCGTCAACACCGCCCTCCAGCTCGCAGGCAAACGACGCCGCACGAGAGCCGACCATGCCCGCCAGGACGACAGCAGACGCGACAGCCTCCCACGTCCCCGACGATCGTTCGATCGCATCCGGGTCCGGCGGGATCTCATCCTCAGCCGCAGCCGTGGGGTGTCGCCAACCTCCCCGCCGCCGCGGGCGCGGCCGCGCGGCCCCCCCCCCGCGACCGGGGTGCCCACGGCGATGTCGTCGGTGCCCGACAGCCGGGCCAGCAGGGCGGCGAAGGCGGCGTGCACGACCATGAACAGGGTGGCCCCGGACTCGCGGCCGAGCGCGCTCAGCCGGGCGTGCAGGTCGGCGTCGACCTCGAACTCGACCAGGCCGCCGCGCAGGCTCTGCTTGGCCGGGCGCGGGTGGTCGGCCGGCAGGGCCAGCTGGTCGGGCAGCCCGGCGAGCTGTTCGGTCCAGTAGGCGATCTGCCGCGCCGCGAGGGAGGCCGCGTCGTCCTCGTCACCGAGCAGGGCGCGCTGCCACAGGGCGTAGTCGGCGTACTGGATCGGCAGCGGCTGCCAGTCCGGCGCGTCACCGGCCAGGCGGGCGGTGTAGGCGGTCATGAGATCGCCGACGAACGGCACGGTGGAGGAGCCGTCGGCGGCGATGTGGTGCAGCACGCCGACGAGCACGTGCTCGCCGGGAGCCGGGCGGAGCAGCGCCAGCCGCACCGGCACCTCGGCCGTCACGTCGAACGGCAGCTCGACCAGTTCGCGGATGTGCCGCGCCAGCTCGTCCGCGGCGACATCCCTCGGCCGCAGGTCGACGGCGACCTCGGCCGGGTCGAGGATCTGCTGGACCGGTTCGCCGTCCACCTCGGGATAGCGGGTGCGCAGTGATTCGTGCCTGGCCACCAGGTCGGCGACGGCGGCGCGCAGGGCGGCCACGTCCAGTTCGCCGGTCATGCGCAGCGCCATCGGGATGGTGTAGGCGGTGGAGGCGGTGTCGAAGCGGTTGAGGAACCACATGCGCTGCTGGGCGGGCGAGAGCGGCAGCCGGCGCGGCCGCGCACCCGCGACCAGCGGCGGTCGGGCGGCCGCGTCCGCTTCCGCGACCGCGGCGGCCAGCTCGGCCACCCGCGGCGCCTCGAACAGGGTGCGCACCGAGACCTGGCG
>NZ_JARWRU010000151.1 GCF_029867845.1 Nocardia farcinica
CTCCGGCCCTGCGCGCGGCCGCCCAGCCGTTGCCGCTGACCGCACGGGAGCGCGAGATCGCGAACCTGGTGGCCGCGGGCCTGTCGAACCGGCAGATCGCCGAGCGGCTCGTGCTGTCCGTCCGCACCGTCGAAGGCCACCTCTACCGTGCCAACGCCAAGGTCGACGTGCCCGACCGCGAAGCCCTCGGCGCCCTCATCCGCGGTGAGCGGGCCGCGACTCCGCGTGAGGACAGCACGACCGGGTAGCCGACCGATATGACCGCACCACGACACGAGAACACCGCGAACACCCCCGCCACCGAATCCGGGACCGACGAGCGTGACCCCGATCTCGAGATCACGGCCTACTCGGTCCCGCCCGCCGACGACCCCGACAATTCGGAGGAAGGTCCCCGCGGCGAGTGAACACCGCCCTGTTCGCGCCCGGGCCACTAGGCTGACGGTCCGAGTGCGGGCACGGAGGAAGAGATGGGCAGAGGCGGTCTGCTGGCGGGCGCGGCGGTGGCCGCCCTCGTCCTCGGCTCGACCGCCCTCGGCCTGACCGCGTGCGGCGAGTCCGCCGCCCCGGAGCCAACTCAGCCAACCCAGCCAACCCAGCCAACCCCGCCCATCCCGGCCACGACCACCACCGCCCCGCTCTCCCCCGAACAACGCGACAACCTCCGCATCATCGAACGTCTCGCCGAACTCGGCTGCGATACCAACAGCTGCATCCAGACCTACTTCGCCTGCGAGGACGGCTACCTCAGCGGCGACCCCTGCGATTTCTACCGCCGCAACCCTCTCTGACTTCCGTCCCCCGGCTGCCTGCGCGGTTTCGTCCAGGTGAGCGTGTAGCGGTAGTGGAAGCGCCTGCGCAAGCGATGGCCGGGCAGGATCTCCGAGGCGACGGCGCGGATCTCGCGCAAGGATTCGCGCGGCTCCGCGGTGACCATGCCCGGATAGGCGGACTCACGGCGGGCCAGGCTCACCAGACGCACGGGAACCACCAGGGCGGCCGCGAGGAGATGGTCGGTGACGGTCCGGTCGGCGGCAAGGCCGACCACGCGGATCTGCCCGCCGGCCGCGGTGAGCGCCTTCATGCGTTCCAGGGCGGGGCGCAGCGGCATGTGATGCAGCGCGGCGACGCAGGTGACGAGATCGAAGGGGCCGGAATCGAATTCGGCTTCGAGGAACGAGCTGTGCACGATCTCGACATCGCGCGCGCCCGCCAGCCGCGCCTGTGCGGCACGCACCGTCGCCGCGTCGGGCTCCACACCGACCGCGTGACCGGCACGCGCGGAGAGTCTCTCGAGCAACAGCCCGTCTCCGCAACCGATGTCGAGCACGCGTGCGCCGGGGCCTGGCACGGCGGCGACCAGTTCGGGATGAAACGCCGTGTTGTGATTCCAGTACTCTCGCATGGGATATCGGCCGATCAGAGGACGCCGCCGCCGCTCGCCCACTCGGCGGTGGGGGCGGCGATGAGCGCGGCGTTCTGATCGTGGCCGAGGCGGGGCAGTTCGCGGTGGTGGGCATGCGGCAGCGCCTCGGCGGTCGCGGCGGCGGCGGTCTTGATGCTCACCGCGCTGTCCGCGCCGGACAGGACGAGGGTGGGCACGGTCAGGCCGGACCAGTCCGCCGGACGCAGGGACTCGCCGCGCGTGTACGGGCCGAGTACCGCCCAGTCGTGCGGGGTGGAAGCGGCCAGCGCCTTCATGGAACGCCAGTAGGGTGTCAGGCGCATGGCGGTGACCATCGTCGGCGGCACGCCCATCACCTTGCGCAGGTACAACGCCGCCGCCCGGCCGGACTTGCCGTCGGCGACGAATCGGTTCAGTTTCTCGCCGAGATCGGCGGGCGGCACGTGGCCGGATTTGTCCACCACGAACGGCGGTTCGAAGGCCACCACCCGTGCGAGCGTGCCGAGCCGCCCTGAGGCCGCCGCCCGCAGCGCCAGGATCGCCCCGGCCGACCAGCCGAACACGGTGACCGGGCCGCCGGCCGCGCCCGCCACCGCCGCCAGGTCGTCGATCTCGTTGCCCGCCTGGTGCACCCCCGGCGTGTCGCCGCTGTCGCCGCGCCCACGCCGGTCGTAGACGATCGCGGTCAGGCCGTGCTCCTCGGCGAGCAGGCGGGCGATCTCGGTGAGTTTGGGGGAGTGCCTGTCCTCCAGCGCGCCGCTGACGAGGATCACGGTGCCGGTGGCGGCGCCCACGTGTTCGTCCCCGGCCTCCCGTCCTCCTGCTTCCGGTGTTGTGGCTGTGGGCTCGGCCTCGATCCGGTCGAACGCGATCGTGGTGCCGTCCGCCGAGGTCACCGTCTCCATGGGCGTGTGCTCCTTCCGGTGTGTGCTCCGGCCGCTTCCGGCCCGCGCTCGCTTCCGCCGCTTCCATCATCCGGTGCCCTGCCACCGCGCCGGGCACCGCGTCCACCGTGCCCGAACCGGTCGCCCGGCGTCGCGCGTGTCGCCGGAACCGATAGCAGAATCACATATGTGCCCACCGGGCCTCGCCCCCATTACGATGGCCCGAACTCGGAGGAAGGCAACTTGTGACGGCAACGTTCGATGTGGGTGCGCATTCGCAGTCGCTGGTGGGACATCACTACCGGCTCGACGACCATTACGAGGTCGGTCGGGAGAAGATCCGCGAATACGCCCGCGCGGTGCAGGATTACCACCCCGCGCACTGGCAGGAGGAGGCCGCGGCCGAACTCGGCTATTCCGGCCTGGTCACGCCCGCCACGTTCTTCTCGATCCCGGCGATGCTGGCCAACCGCAGGCTCTTCGAGTCCGTGGTCACCGGCTACGAGGTCTACGTGCAGACCGACCAGGTCTTCGAGTGGTACCGCCCGGTCGTCGCGGGCGACCGGCTGACCAGCGACGTGGAGCTGTCCTCGGTCCGGCGCATCGCGGGCAAGGACCTGCTGACCGTCACCAACACCTTCACCGACCAGGCGGGTCACGTGGTGCAGGTGATGCACACCACCGTCGTCGGCATCACCGCCGACGAGGTCGAGCCGGGCATCGGCGACGCCATGAAGAGCGTGCTCATGCACGGCCTCGACGTATCCGCCCCGGCCACCACCCTCAGCGGCGGCACGGCAGGCGGTTCGGCCGAGGCCGACGGTTCGGCGCGGGGATCGGCGGACGCAGACGCGCTGGCCACCAGGATCGCCGCGCCGCGCCCGCCGCGCACCGCGCCGCGCTTCGAGGACGTCGCGGTCGGCGACACGCTTCCCCCGCGCACGGTCACCATCACCCGTGGCGACCTGGTCAACTACGCGGGCGTCTCCGGCGACGCCAACCCGATCCACTGGAACGAGCACATCGCGAAGCTGGCGGGTCTGCCCGACGTGATCGCGCACGGCATGCTCACCATGGCGTGTGGCGCGGGCTTCGTCACCGGCTGGCTCGGCGATCCCGGCGCGCTGTCCAAATACACCGTGCGCCTGTCGAACTACACCGTGGTCGAGGCGCAGGCGCCGGGCATCGTGGAGTACACCGGCAAGATCAAGTCGGTCGACCCGGAATCCAGGACCGCCGTCGTGCTCATCACCGCGAAGTCCGCGGGCCGCAAGATCTTCGGCCTCGCCACCGCCGAGGTGCGCCTGTCCTGAGCGCGGGCAGCCCGGCCGTCGCGGGACGGCCGGGCTCAACGCGAACCGTTGCGGACCCAGCTCGGCTGGATGAACACCGCCTCGGCCTCGACCGCCACCTCGCCGCCGACCAACAGCGAGCCGAGGACGAAGGTCTTCGCCCCCTCGACGCGGTCCACCCACGCCTCGAGCCGGATGTGGCCGAGCGGCGTCGGCCTGCGGTAACGCAAGGTGAGCGTGCCGGTGAAGGAGGGCTGACCGTTGCGGGCCGCGGCCATGCCGAGCAGCTGGTCGAGCAGCAGCGCCGAGACGCCGCCGTGCACCAGTCCCGGCGGGCCCTCGTAGGCGGCGCCGAGGGTGAGTTCGGCGTACAGCAACCCGGACGGATCGCGCTCGGCCACCATGGGCGGGGCGATCGGGTTGCGCACGCCGACAGCGGCGTTGCCCCAGGCCATCATGGTGCCGTCGGCGGTGAACCTGGCCCCGAACGAGCCCTCGATCTGCTGGGCGCGCAGCCGCGCGGTCGCCGCGCGCACCGTGGCCTCCACCTCGCGGATGGTGTCCTCGTCGACCTCGGTGCGGATGGTCGCGTCCACCAGGTCGCGGACCGCGTCGGTGAGCGGCCCGTACAGCGCGATCCGGCGGTCGAGTTCGGCGGCGTCGATGTCGTCGAAGTGGATCTGCACGCGTACCTGCCATCAGTTCGGGCCCGGAGGGGCCTCGGTATTCTTCCGAAAGGTAAGTTACCAACCGGTTTGTACCGCTAATTGTCTCCCCTGGTGCGCCGGGGTCGCCGCCGCGACCGCGCCGCTGTCGGGGGCATGCGGTCGCGTCGGGTCGAGGTGCTCAGAAGAGGGTCGGCTCGCCGAATCCCGGCGTCTGCTCGAGGGGGAGCAGACGCGCCGTGGTGTGGATTACGCCGGGCGCGGAGAAGCCGTGCAGTCCGTGATCGGCGGCCAGGACCCGATGGCAGGGCACGATGAGCGCGATCGGATTGCGGCCGAGCGCCTGGCCGACCGCCTGCGCGGCGCCCGGCCGGCCCGCGCGTTCGGCGACCTGACCATAGGTGAGCGTGTGGCCCGGGTCGATGGCACGGGTGACGGTGTAGACGGCGCGGTGGAAAGCCGGCACGCCGCTCAGGTCGAGCGGTATCCACCGCAGGTCGTCGAGCGCTCCGTCCAGGTGGGCGCGGACCCCGTCGACGGCGTCGCGGATCACGCCGGTGGGTTCGATCTCCATCGCGCCCGACCGCTCCAGCGCCGCCCGCGTGGTGGCCGGGTCGATGTCGGGGAGCCGGAATCCGACGACCGCGTCCGCGCGCCAGCTGATCGCGCAGGCGCCGATCACCGTGTCGAACAGCGCCGCGCGCACGCGCGCCGCTACGGGGGCACTCATAGGAGTCAGTGTGCACCCGGACCCCGATAGAAAGGGAATTCGAGACCAGTCCAGTCCAGTTTTGTGCGACTGGACTGGACTGCCGCCGGTATTGCGCATCGGTGCGACCCGGACGAACGAGGGTGCGGAGTGCGGCACCGCTGCCGAGCGGGGCTCAGGCGGCGCTGCGGTCGTCCTCGTGGCTGCGCACGGCTTCCAGATCACGCCATTGCCGTTGGTGGTCATAGGATCCGGGATCGGTGTCCCCCGGTGTGCCCGGGATGCGGAGTTGCCTGTCGAGCCGGTCGGCGACGGGACCGCGGCGGAGCGCGCGGTAGGCGAGAACGGTGACGGCGAGGGCGATCAGCAGCGGCAGCAGGGTGGTCATGTATTCAGATTCCAGCCACTGGACTTGTCTTTGAATAGCCAATCCGCGAATACTGGACTTTATGGCGACTCGAGTGATCAGTGCGACCGGTCTGGCCCGCGATCTCGGCAACTGGCGTACCGCGGGTGCGGACGAGCCCGCGCAGCGCGGCAGACCCGCCTATCTCGCGCTGGCGGAGGGCATCCGGCTGCTCATCCACGACGGCCGCGCCCCGCTCGGCGTCGCGCTGCCCAGTGAGCGCGACCTGGCTGCCACGCTCGGCGTCAGCCGGACCACCATCACCTCCACCTACGCCCTGCTGCGCGAGCACGGCTACCTCATCAGCAGGCAGGGGTCACGCTCGACGGTGGCGCTGCCGCCGAGCGTGCCCCACGACGGCACCAAGGCCTCGCGCGGCATCCTGGCCACCATGTCGCCGGCGGAGATGACCACCGTCGACCTCACCTACGCCGCCATGACCGCCCCCGAGGGCATCCAGGAGGCATATGCCGAAGCGCTGCAACGGTTTCCGGCGTATCTGGGCACGCACGGCATGGACCCGGTCGGCATGCTCGCCCTGCGCGAGGCCGTCGCCCGCCGCTACACCGCGCGCGGCCTGCCCACCGATCCCGACCAGATCCTCATCACCCTCGGCGCCCAGCACGGTCTGCGACTGCTGCTCAACGTGCTCGCCGCCCCCGCCGCCAGGGTGCTCATCGAGCATCCGACCTACCCGAACGCCATCGAGGCGATCCGCGACGTCGGAGCCCGCCCCATCCCGGTGCCGCTGCTGCCCGAGAACCCGTCCGCCGGATGGGATCTCGACGGCATCCGCAGCGCCGCCAGGCAGACCGCGGCGACCCTGGCCTATCTGGTGCCCGACTTCAACAATCCCACCGGCCTGCTGCTCGACGCCGAGGGCCGCGCCGAACTGGCCGCGATCGCCCGCGAGACCAGGATGACGGTCATCGTCGACGAGTCCATGGTCGATCTCGGCCTCGACCCGCAGACCGAGACCATGCCGCCGCCGGCGGCGGTGTTCGCCAAGGGCAGCGAGATCATCACCATCGGCTCGGCGTCGAAATCGTTCTGGGGCGGGCTGCGGGTGGGCTGGATTCGCACCGGGCCTGCGCTGATCACCCGGTTGCTCGGCAGCCGCGCCACCGTCGACCTCGGCACCCCCGTGATGGATCAGCTCGCCACCGTCCATCTGCTCGAACACGCCGACGAGGCACTGGCCAGGCGACGCGAGCGACTGCGCGCCCAGCGCACGACCCTGCTCGACGCCATCGCCGAGGAACTGCCGGACTGGACGGTGCGGCCCGCCGCGGGCGGCATGTCGGTCTGGGCGCAACTGCCTGCGCCGGTGTCCACCGCGCTGGCCGCCACCGCGCCCAACCACGGCGTACTGCTCGCCGCCGGACCGCGTTTCGGCGTGCAGGGCGCGTTCGAGCGGTTCGTCCGCCTGCCGTTCATCCACCCGGAGCCGACATTGCGCCTGGCTGTCAAGTCGATCGCCTCGGCCTACGACGCGCTGGCCCCGCGCGCGGCGCAGCCGTTGAACCCGCTGAACCTGTCCGTGCGCTGAGCCCGCGGCCCGGCTCGCCCTGGACATCGAACGGCCCCCGGGGGGGGGGTTGGG
>NZ_JARWRU010000152.1 GCF_029867845.1 Nocardia farcinica
GGGGGGGGGGTGCCCCCCCCTGTGACCTTCCCGCTCCCGGGGGGGCCGGGCCCCCCGGGCGACGGCATGCAGCACGAGGGCGGCCGGGGTGGCGTCCTCGGCGATGTCGAAGGCCAGTTGCAGGGTGGTCGAGGCGCCGGGACCGTACTCGTGGCGGAACTCGCCGTTGAGCGCCATGGTGGCCTTCAGATGCGGCGTGTAGGCAGCGCCGTTGTCGTCGAGCAGCTCCTGATAGGAGTAGTCGAAGACGCTGCGGGTGTCGGAGGTGTTGGTGACCTGCACGTGCACGACGGCGAACTGGCCCTCCGCCTCGTCGCCGGAGGTGGGGCCGCCGATCCGGGGGATCTCGATCTCGGTCTTGGCCAGGATGAATTCGAACTGACCGTCGCGCACCGGCAGCGCGCTGCGCGCGGGCACCGGCAGCAGCGCGTACTTGCCCTCGCCGGAGGGGGCGTCGGATTCGCCGCCGCAACCTGCGGCGACCAGGCACACCGCGCCGAGCAGGAGGGCGAGCCAAGCGGGTAGGAGCCGGGAGTAAAGCTTGCCGTCGGTTCTTCGCGGGGCTCCGGGAACGGTATTGCGCGGCTTCATCACACGTTTCTCACTGTTGTAGCGGTCACGACGTCGTAGCGGTCACGACGCGGCCTGCCCGGTCACCGCGGACCGGCCGCGAGGAGCACTGTAACCGCACTTATGCGACGCGACACAAGTTTTGTGATACCGACACGGTTTGCCTCGCATCGACTCGTCGGCGGGGCGCGACCGGCAACGACCGGCCGCGAACCCGGAACGCGGTGCCCGCGACGGGAACTCAGCGCGCCGGATCGCCGCGGAAGAACAGCACGTGATCGTGGTCGATCAGCGGCATGGTCTTGCGGATCTGGCGCAGGCCGCTGCCGGGCAGATAGGTGAGATTGGCGAAGCTCTGGGTGTTGCCGAACGCCACCCGCAGCTTGTTCTCGGTGGCGAAGTGCGCGCCGTAGGCGGCCAGCCAGCCGAAGTCCAGCGGGCCGAGCGGCTGGGTGGTGCCGCCGCCGGGCACGCGGCCCAGCGCCGCGTACTGGATGGGCTTGCCCCGCTCGTAGCGGCACAGCTCGTAGCTGGTGTTGTCGGTGGCGGTCACGCTGACCACCGGCCACTGGGAGGACAGCCGCAGCGCCAGCGGATGGGTGCCCACCGGGGTGAGTTCCCAGTTCAGGCTCATCACGGTGACCCAGCCGCCGTAGGACAGGTCGACGATGACGATGTCGTCGCCGAGCGCGGTGGCGTGGTTCATCTCGGCCTCGCCGATGCCCCAGAACGACTCCGACTGCGCGCGATAGGTGCTCGAGTCGACCGGGCGGGCATCGTCCATCGCGTAGGCGGCGACGATGGCCTTCTTGATCTGGTCGATGGCGTCGCGATCGGGGCAGCGCACGCCGAGCGCGCCGAAGGTGGGGCCGATCTCCACCGGCAGCGACGGTGGCTCGGGATCGGAGCCGGGCTGCAACGGCCGCAGGCCGACCAGGGCCAGCCGCCAGTTGATCTCCTCCACCGTGGACAGATCGCCCGAGGTCTTGCGCAGGATCTGCTGCTGGGTGAGCCTGCCCGCCGCCTCCAGGGTGCGGCACTCCAGTTCGGTGAGCGCGGCCAGCGACTTCGGGGTCAGATCCAGATCCCTGACCCCGCAGGCGCGCAGCCGGATCTGCAGGCTCATCGGGGTGAAGGCCGAGTAGCGCTCCCGGTACATGGAGATGGCCTGCTTGCGCGAGCGCCCGACCATCAGGGTGCGCAACAGGGTGCTCAGGCTGGCCAGGTACTTGCCCGCCAGCTCGGGATTGGCGGTGGCCAGTTCGGCGCGGATGCGCGCGGCGTCGACGGTGGCGGCCACCGCGGCGTCCTGGTCGAGCTTGCCCAGCCACACCCCGCACTTGCCGAGGCCGTCGGCGCAGGTGCCCGCCACGTGCGGATAGCGCTCGGCCACCTCGCGGTAGGTGTGGCAGGCGTTGCGGATGGTGGTGACGGCCAGCTCGCGATGCCCGGTCTGACGGGTGACCTGTTCGAAGACCCGCAGCGCCTCCTGCACCGCGCCCGCGTGCTGGGCCGAGACGTAGCCGTTGAGCAGCCAGTGCAGCCGGATGCCCACCGACTCCTGCGCCGGGGCGATCGCCTCGGCGGTACGGTCGCGCGGCGCGCCGTTGGTCCTGGTCGCGAGCAGCGCCTTGGCCAGTTCGCACAGTGAGGCCGCCAGCGCCAGTTCGCTCTCGGCCGTGCGATCCCTCGCCGCGCTGCGATCCACCGCCACCTGGCGCTCGATCGCGCTCAGTTCCATCGCGATCTTCAACTCCCGCTTCACCTTCCGACACGGCGGTCCGGGCCGCGTGCTCGCCGCAGTGTGCCACATCGCGGGCCGATCCGCTGCCGGAGGGCGCGCAACCGTGCCCTCTCCCGCTCTGCCCGGCCCGGCGGCATGCGCGGCGCGTCTGCTCCGATCAGGCCTCGAGCAGCACTGTCACCGGCCCGTCGTTGGTGAGTTCGACACTCATGTGTGCACCGAACCGGCCGGTCGCCACGGTCGCGCCGAGGGCACGCAACTCTTCGGCGAACGCCTCGACGAGTGGTTCTGCCACCGCGCCAGGCGCCGCCGCCGACCAGGACGGCCTTCGCCCCTTGGCGGTGTCGGCGTAGAGGGTGAACTGGCTGATCACCAGGATCGGCGCGGAAAGGTCGGCGGCCGAGCGTTCGCCGTCGAGGATGCGCAACCGCCAGGTCTTCTCCGCCAGCGTCCGCACCTTCGCGAGATCGTCGCCGTGGGTGACGCCGACCAGGGCGAGCAAGCCGTGCCGGTCGGGCTCGATCCGGCCGACCACCGCACCGTCCACGGCGACCTGCGCCGAGGTGACGCGCTGTAGCAATACACGCATCGTCCGATCCTCGCACGCGGCCGGTCGCGGTCCACCCGGTGACCACCCCGCGGGCTGTGATCGCCTGCGCGAGACCAGGATTCGATCCGCAGTCGGCTCCCGGGCACCGGGCGTTCATGTCGGCGCCACGCGCGCGTCGCCCGCCGCTGGCACCGTCGGTATACGCGATCGCGAAGACGAGAAGCGGCGGCCGTCGCCCGCCACGCGGTTCGAGGAGTGATGTGCATGAGCAGTGTCGAGAACTACCCGTATCTGCTGGACAGGGCCGCGGGCGCGACGGGCGGCGTGCGTGACGCCGTCGGTGCCGTGCTGGCCACCCTGGCCTCCTCGCTGGCCGGTCGTGGCGAGCCGTGGGGGCGGGACAGGATCGGCAGGCGGTTCGCCGACGGCGCCGACGGCTACCTGGCCTCCAAGAGGAACCTCGAGCAGAACGCAGCCGCGATCGCCGAGACCTTCGACCGGTTCAGCACCACGCAGTACGACGCCGCACGGATGTGGCGTGCCACGGAAGCGGGCAACGAGGGGCAGTTCGGCTGACCGGATCGGCACGGAGCGCAACCGCTGATGGCCGAGTTGCCCGACTATCTGCGCTGGCTGGAATGGGTCGCCGGCTCGGACTGGCCGGAGGGTGACCCCGAAGGCATGTTCGCCGTCGCCGACGACTGGCGCACCGCGGCCGCGGGACTGCGCGCCGTCCTCGACGACATCGACGCCGCGAAGTCCGCCTCGCTCGCCGCCTATCCGCAGGGCGAGGGCATCGAGAAGATGGCCGAAACCTTCGATGATCTGCGCAGTGGCGACCAGTCGGTCGAGGAGCTGGCGAAATACTTCGACAGCGTGGCCGAGGTGGCCGACGCGGTCGGCACCGAGCTGGAATACGCCCAGCTGATGATGATCTCGTCGCTGGCTCTGCTGGCCGTCGAGATCGCCGCGGCGTGGGTCTTCCCGCCGACCGCGCCTGCCGTGGAAGCGGCCGCGATCGGACTCACCCGGGTGGGGATCAGAATCCTGGCCGAGCAGTTGATGAACCGGGTCACCCAGCACCTCGCCCGGCTGGTCGGGCAGAAGGTCGCCGCGTTCACCGTCCGGCACCTGGCGCTGGACACCATGATCGGCACTTTCCAGGAAGCCGGCGTCCAGGGCTACCAGCTGGCGCGAGGCCACCGGGCGGACTTCGACGGGGTGCAGCTGGCGGTCACCGCGGTCGCTTCGGCGGCGGGCGCCGGCGTGGCGAGCCCGATCGGGGATCGGCTCGGCCACCGGCTCGCCGGCATGCCGGACTTCCTCCGGGGCGCAGTCACCGGCGGCACCGCGGGCGCGTTCGGCGCCGTGGCGGGTTTCGGTGCGAGCGTGGTCACGCAGTTCGGAATCGACGCCTACCGGTACGGCTGGGACAAGGCATGGGAGAACGCGGCGAACACCGAGTTCGATCCGCGCCTGCTCAGCGCCGGGGTGTCCAACGGCGCGCTCGCGGGCGGCAGCCGGGCGGTGGCCGACTCCTTCCACCGCGGCAGACACCCCGAGTGGTATCCCGCGCCGGACGACGGTACGCGCGGGCACCGATCCACCACCCCCGCCCCGGACACCGCCGCGAGCCGGCCCGCCGCCGAGGGCGATCGGCCCGCCGCACCCGGACCCGATTCGGAGCCGACCCGTCCCGCGGGCGCGGCACCCGCCGCACCCCGGGCGCAGGGACCGGCCTCGACGGAGGGCACTCGTGGCCCGGCGGGTGATCCGGCCTCGGAGCACCGCCGGATGCCGGAGCCGACCGGGGCGTCGGAGGGCAACCGTTCTCCTGACCCGGCGGTCACGGACGGCCGCGTCGTGTCGGAGCGGGCCGCCCCGCCGGACGGTCCCCGAGGTGCGGATCCGGCCGGAGTTCCTGACGGCAGCCGGGCGCAAGACCCGGTTGCGGCGGCGTACGCCGACCGTGCCGCCGATCCTGCTGTGCCGATCGGTGATCGGGGTGCCGTTGAGCCTGTTGGGCCGGTGGGTGATCGCGGTGCCGTTGAGCCTGTCGGGCCGGTGGGTGATCGGGGTGCCGCTGAGCCTGTTGGGCCGGTGGGTGATCGCGGTGCCGCTGATCCTGTCGGGCCGACTGGCGATCCCGGTGCCGCCGACCCGGCGGGAGGGCCGGCCGGCTCCCGTTCGCCGGAGCTCGCCGCCGCGACGGAGGCGGTCTCGTCCCCGGACGGGACCGTGGCGAACGACGTCCGTGGCGCCGCCACGCACCAGGATGCCGTCGGCACAGCGGAGACCGGCCCCTCATCGACCGGACTTCCCGGCTCGCAGACTTCGGCGTCGGCAGGCGAGCCGCCAACCACCGGCCAGGCCGCACCGAGCCCGGCCGCCACACCCGACGCGCCGCTGTCGACCACCGGACCGGTCGGGAACGCCAACCCGGCCGTGCACGCGGGCCCGGTGCGAGAGCGGTCGGTCCACCGGCACACCACCGACCCCGATGCCGCCGACCCGCCGACCGCCGCCGACCCGCCGGCCGCCGACGGAGCCGCGTCCCGTCCCGGCCTGCCGGCCGACTCGGCAGGCGCGTACCGCGACCTGTTCGCCGACGCGGGTGCGCGCCCGATCACCGATCGCGTCGGTCTGGTGCAGGGGGAGCACCCGAGGATCATCGTGGCCGGTCCGCGCGGGCGCCCCACGGCCCCGCTCGCCGATCACGATGCCGCGCTGGCGGAGGCGTTGCGGCGCAGCGGTGCGCTCGCGCAGGCGATGGTCCGGCCGGAGACGACCATCGAGTACCGCGCCCTCGTCGCCGACCGGGAGGGCGCCTGGCAACCGGTGCACCTGCCCGCGCCGGTGCGCGAATTCCTCGTCGCCCCGCCCGGCAACGGCAACCCCGGCCTGCACCTGACCCGCTGGCGCGCCGGCGACGGCAGCTGGCACGAGGTGGATCCCACCCGACCGGAGTGGACCACCGGACGCGACGACAGCGGCGTGCCGAAGAAGTTCAGCCCGCGCGACCTGCCCGAGGGAGTGAGCGGCTGGGCGGTGAACCCGCTGCAAGCCGGTGTGGTCGACGTGTTCGTCGATCCGCCCGCGGGCACCCCGCCCGGCGCGATCAACCATGGACTCCTGCCCGCCATCCCCGGCGGCAGCCCGGTCACCCACGGCATCGACACCTACACGCTGCCCTTCGCCGACGTCTTCTACCACACGATGCGGATCATCCTGGAGACGGCGAAACTGTCCGGCTTCACCTGGTTCGCCGACCCCGCGAACCCCACCAGGGTCCGTCCCGGTTTCCGGGGTCACCCGTGGTTCCGCAACCGGCCCGCCGACGTGCAGCCGATGGTGCGGGAATGGAACCCGGCCGAGCACACCCCCGACAACGGCGATCTCACCCCGGAGTTCCGGGAGCGTCGGCGGGCGCAGCGCGAGGCGTGGGCACGGGTGCAGCGATGGGCCGAGGACGAGTACGCGCGCTATCGCGCCGACGACAGCGATATCGACCGCATCGCGGACAACCTGGCCGAGATCCTCGCCGATCAGCCGGACGATCCGCGGCCCGAGTTCGGCCGCGCCGAGATCGAGCAGATCAAGAACCACCTCATGCGCGACGAGCACCTCATCCGCGACCCCCGGGACGGCACCCTGGTCCGCCGGACCCTCGACGCCATCGCCGACGTCGCCGAGGCCTGGAATCGGCTCATCGACGGCACCCCCCTCCCGCAGGACCTGGTGTTGCTGCGGGCCGCGCTCGCGGAGTCGAACTTTCTGCGCGCCGATCCGATCGCGACCTGGCGCGACGCCGAGCAGCACGCCATCGGCCTCGGCCACGACTGGCACGCCGACCGCCCGCCCCGCACCGGCTGGCGCGCGGGCATCCCCTACGCCCCGGCCGGGATCGCCGTCGACCCCGTGTGGCTCCCGCCGGGGGCGGGCGAGGTCTCCGCGCCTCCGGCAGCGGGCGAGGGCGGGGCGCCCCCGCCCCCCCCCCCCCCGCCCGGGCCCGCCGCGCCGGGGGGCCCCCCCCCCCGGCGCCCCCCCCCCCCCGC
>NZ_JARWRU010000153.1 GCF_029867845.1 Nocardia farcinica
CGCGTGCCGTGCTCCCACGGCACCACCTCGGTGAAGGCGGGCGCCCGGCCGCGGCCCGTCGCGGAGTCCCGCTCGCGCGGCGGTGTGGTCGGCGGCTCCGGGGGCTGCGGGACCAGATCCTGCACGTCCGGCATGCCGGGCACGAACTCCGACAGCTTCGGCATCCTCGCGTGCTGCGGTTCCAGCGCGGCCATCAGCTCCCGCGACCTGCGCCGGACCTTCGCCGCGGCGTCCTGCGCGGCGGCGGTCACCGCGGCCGCGAGTTCCTGACGGGACAGTTCGTCGGCCTCCGGCGCGAGCCGGGTCTCGATCACCGCCCCGTCGGCATCGACGGTGACCTCGACCCGACGGCCCGCGCCGTGGCCGGTGGCGGTGAGCCGCGCCCTTTCCCGCTGGACCCGCGCGATCTCGCGCACTCCCGATCGCACCGAATCCATCAGATCCGCCAGTTGCGCCTTGGCGATGTCGTCCACCATCGTCGTGCCTTCCGGCCGCGATCTCAGATGTTCGCGGCGTTGCCGTGGTCGGTGCCCTGCAGCAGATCGGCCGCATCGCGCAACGCTGTCGAATAGGTCTCGAGCAACACGGATTTGGACTCCATCACGCCTTCGAGGTTCTCGGCGGAGGCGATGTAGCCGTTGCCGCCCGCGAAGTTCTGCCCGTACTCGTCGGTCCCCCACTTGCCCTCGTTCGGGGCGGTCGCGGCGCGCAACGCGCAGAGCACGTCCCTGATGCGCCCGGCCACATCGTCCAGATCGCCCGCCACTCCGCGCAATTCGGCTTCCAGTCGCACTCGGTCCGTCATGCCGCCCTCTCGAAGTCCGCCGATCCACCGTTCTCCCAACAGTTTCCGACGCCCGTGTTAACCCCGGATGACAACGAGCTGACGTCGCGGCCGGATCTCGTTAACGAAGCGAACGACAACGAGGCTCCCGAGCGGAAGGTGAACAGTGCTGCGCCACAAAAGAATCGGCCCCGGCGACCCAGCGGGGTGGGCGGCGCGAGCGGGGGGAGGATTTTAAAACGGGGCGGGGGGGGTGATGGGGGGGGCG
>NZ_JARWRU010000154.1 GCF_029867845.1 Nocardia farcinica
GGGGCCGAGCGCGCTCGGCATCGCCAACAACGACCCGGACGTGGCGCTGAACGCCACCCTGGCCCCGGTGCTGCCGGCGCGCGGGCGCATCGGCTTCTTCTGTCAGTCCGGCCCGCTCGGCGTGGCCATTCTCGGTGAGGCCGCCGCCCGCAACCTGGGGTTGTCGACGTTCGTCTCGGCGGGCAACCGCGCCGACGTCTCCGGCAACGACCTGTTGCAGTACTGGGACACCGACCCGGCCACCGACGTGGTGCTGCTGTATCTGGAGAGCTTCGGCAACCCGCGCAAGTTCTCCCGCATCGCGCGCAGGGTCGCGCGTAGCAAGCCGATCGTGGCGGTCAGCAGCGGCCGGTCGGTACGCACGCGACCGGGCGGCGACATCGACAAGTCCATCGTGCGTGACCTGTTCGCGCAGGCCGGGATCGTGCAGGTCGACTCCATCTCCGAGCTGTTCGACTGCGCGGCGCTGCTCGGCTACCAGCCGCTGCCGCGCGGCCCGCGCCTTGCGGTGATCTCCAACAGCACGGCATTGAGCTGGCTGGCCGTCGACGCCGCGCGCGGGGAAGGACTGGAGGTCGGCGAACCGGTGAATCTCGGACCGCACGCGGGCCCCGGCGCCTACCTCGACGCGGTGGCGGCGGCCCTGCGCGACGACGCCTGCGACGCGCTGATCGTGGTGTTCGCGCCCCCGGTGCCGGTGCCGATGGCCAGCTTCGCCGAGGCCATCCGTTCGGCGGCGGCAGCGGTGCCCGAGGCGGAGAAACCGATCCTCACGACCTTCATCGCCGAGCAGGGCCTGCCCAATCTGCTGTCGGTGCGCGGCCGCAACGGCATGGCGGTGCGCGGGTCGATCCCGTCCTATCCCGATCCCGAGCGCGCCGCCCGCGCGCTGGCCAGGGTGCACCGGTACGCGCGCTGGCGGGAACGGCCGGTCTCCACCGTGGTGCGGCCCGACGGGATCGACGCCGAACGCGCCGCCGCGCTGGTGGCGAAGTGGATGGGCGAGTCCGGCGGCCGCTGGCTCACCGACCTGGAGGTCGTGGAGCTGCTGGAGTGCTACGGCC
>NZ_JARWRU010000155.1 GCF_029867845.1 Nocardia farcinica
ACGGTTTCGGCGGCGGCGAGCAGGGCGAGCAGCTCACGCGCGTGCCCGCTCGGCTCCGGCCCGGCCGCCGCGATCGTCTGCCCGGCCTTCGCCAGCGCCGACCGCGCCGCCGACCGGGCGGCGTCGCGCTCGCCGTCCGGCACCGTTTCCAGCGCCGACACCGCCGCCAACGCCCTGGCCACCGCGATACGCGACGGACCGTGCGGGTTGAGCAGCGCGGGCGACATGGTGACCACCCATCCCACCGCGGCGCCTGCCGCCGCGGCCGCCAGGGCCGCCCACAGTTCGGCCGCGGTGCCCGCGTAACCGGACGCGCCCGCCGCCGCGAAGATCAGCACCACCGGTCCTGGACCCGGAATGCCGAAGGCTCCCAGCAGCCAGAAGGCGACGCCGGCGGCGAGCGAGAGCAGCGCGATCACCGGCGCGCTGCCCAGCCCGGCCACGCCGAGGCCGGCGCCGAGCCCGACATAGGCAACCACGCACGCGCCGACCACGGCGACCTTGCCCGCCAGCACCCGATAGGGCTCGTTGCGCGCGAACGCCGAACTCAGCGCGCCCAGCGCCGCGAAACCCGACAGCTGCGGCACATCCAGCAGGCCACCGACGACCAGCACCAGCGCCACCGCGACGCCGACCCGCACCGCCGAGGCGACCACCGCGTCCGCGGGCCGCACCTCGAGCGCCGCCCGCCATGCCGCGGGCGAGACGGAGTGCGCCAGCGCGGCGGTCGAGTGTCGCAGGCGGCTGTGGTCGAGGTCGGTGGCAAGAGGCTGCACCCGGACAGCGTATTAATTTACGAGTAAATTATCTATGAAAAGTGTCTGTGAGGCTCACTACCATGGCGGACATGGCCCGATCCACGCCCGGCAGCTCCCCAGCACCGCACGCGAGCCCCCGCCCGCCCGCCGAGGCCCCCGCCGCGCCGGAGGACTTCATCGACCGGGTGCGCCAGGCCTGGGCGCAGACCCACCCGGACATCGACACCACCCCCATCGACGTCATCGGCCGCGTCACCCGCATCGGCTCACTCGCGCTCGCCCAGCTCGACCGCGAACTCACCGGCTCCGGCGTCACCCGCTCGGAATTCGACGTGCTGTGCACCCTCGCCCGCAGCCCGCACCCGCTGCGCGCCAGCGAGGTCACCTCCGTCACCGGCATCTCCGGGGCCGCCACCACCAAACACACCGACCGCCTGGCCGGGCTGGGCCTGGTCGAACGCCGCCGCCTGGAACGCGACGGCCGTGTCGTGCTGCTCGAACTCACCGAGGCCGGCCGCGGGTTCGTCCGCGAACAACTCCCCCGCAGGCTCGACCGCGAGCGCCGTATGCTCGACGGCCTCACCGAGGCCGAGATCGACACCCTCACCGACCTGCTGCGCCGCGTCGCCCACAACGTCGAACGCCGGATCGGTCCGTGACCGACCCGGCGTCCCGGTGAGGGCTCCCGCGTTCAGGCCTTGCGGATGACCGTGATCGGGCATTCCACGGTGTGGATCAGCGCGTTGCTCGTCGAACCGAGCAGCATGCCCGTGAAGCCGCCGCGACCGTGACTGCCCACCACCACCTGCTGCGCGTCGGCCGAGGCGTCGAGCAACGATCGCACCGGGCGGTTCGCCACCACGATCCGCCGCACCTCCACGTCCGGGTACCGCTCGCCGAAACCGGCCAGCCGCTCGGCCAGCAACGCCTCCTCGTCGGCGGCGATCGACTCCCAGTCCACGATGCCCAGCTCCAGGCTGCTGGTGTCGCTCCACGAGTGCAGCGCGACCAGCGGCACCCCGCGCCTGCACGCCGCGTCGAAGGCGTACTCGACCGCGCCCACGCTGTTCTCGGTGCCGTCGACGCCGACCAGGATCGGCTTGCCTGCCCATTCCCGCGCCACCCCCGTCGGCGTCTCGTGCACCACCGTCACCGGGCACTTCGCGTGCCTGGTCACCGAGGTGCTCACCGAACCGAGCAGGCCGCGCTTGAACGCGCCGAGACCGCGCGAGCCGACCACGATCATCCGCACCCGCTCCGACCATGCCAGCAGTGCCGGGATCACGAAGTCGAACGTCGCCTCCGTGGTGATCCGCAGACCGTCCTCGGCCGTCTTCGCGATCTGTTCGCGCACCTCTGCCAGCATCCGCTCGCCGTCGGCCTGCAACAGCTCGAGCTCGGTCTCCGGCAGCGTGAGCCCGGAGCCGTAACCCGTGCTCACCGCCACCGACGTGAGCAGGTGCAGGGTGTCGCCGCGCAGCGCCGCCTCTTCCGCCGCCCACGCCGCCGCCTGGCGCGAGCTCTCCGAGCCGTCCACCGCGGCCACGATCACCTGCTCGCTCGCGTACTCCCGTGTCTCGGCCACCTCGGGTTCCTCCCGTTCCAACGCCTGTCCGGGATGCGTCCCGGCCTCCGGTGCCAGCATGCCCCACTCGCGGCCGGTTCCCCGGTAGCGCCCCGACGAGAATCACACCGCGCCGCCACGGCGGCCGCGAGCGGGCCGGGCGGGGCGCAATGCACAGGCAACAGCGGCGCAACGGGCAGGCAACCGGTTGATGATGATCTCGTCGGGTGTTCGAATCCTGTTGCACCCCATATGAAATCGCGCACGTGCTGCGCCACCGCTACGGCTTTCCGGTGGAACTCGACAGCTACCGGCCGACCCTGGTGTGCGGGCCCCGCATCGGCGCGATCGACGTGCCCGCCGAGGTGGGCATCACAGTGTTGGCACGACTGTCCGCGAGCCCGGCGGGCCTGGAGCGCCCCGCACCGGCGATCCGAAATCCGCGCGACACGATGTGGACCTTCCTGGTCCGCCCGTTCGGGCCGATCGGCCCGGCGCGACGCCGGCGGCTGGCCGAGGCAGGGATCACCGTGCGCGAGCGCGGGCGGCGGGTGATCCTGCCCGTCGCCGACAACGGCTTCGGGTGGCGCTGGGCGGGAGAGCCCGCTCCGGGACGGCTGCGACTACCCCCGCGCACGGCGGTGCTCGACGCGCTCGATCCGGTGGGCGGCGCCGACGAGGATCGCCGCCCACCGGAGCGGATCAGGCCCCGTGCTTGCGGCGGCGGAATTCCTCGGCGATGAGACGCAGGCACGTGTCGTGCTCGGTTTCACCGGGATGGGCCTCGCGCCGCAACCGCAACATGGCTTGCGGCAAACCGATGCCCAGCTCACTCGACAGCCGCACGGCATCGACCTTCGGCATTTCTCATCCTCCACGAACTTGTTCGAACCAGAACTACAACCGTCTCTTCGTACCCGACGACGACCTCGGCGAACCCTCGAATTACATCTCGATCGCATGAAGGCCGCCCCGGTCAGGGCGGCAGCAGCGAGAAAAGTGTACGACCATCGTGTCCGCCCGCGATACCAGCCCTTCCCAAGGGCGACAGCGTTTCCCGGCCGCGCCCCTGATATCAGGGGGTGCAGGATGGAGGCATGGGCACGATCCGAATCGGCACTTCCGGGTGGGTCTACCCGCCGTGGCGCGGCGTGTTCTATCCACCCGGCCTGCCGCACCGCCAGGAATTGACATATCTCGCCGAGCGAATGGACACCGTGGAAATCAACGGTTCCTTCTATTCGCTCCAGCGACCATCGAGTTATCTACGCTGGACCGAGCAGACCCCGGCCGATTTCCGTTTCGCCGTGAAAGGCAGCCGTTTCATCACACATATGAAGCGGCTGCGCGATCCGGGAACCGCCCTGGCCAACTTCTTCGCTTCCGGGGTGCTCGCCCTCGGCGGCAGACTCGGCCCGATCCTGTGGCAGCTGCCGCCCACCCTGTCCTACGACCCGGTGCTGCTCGCCGACTTCTTCCACGCCCTCCCCCGCACCACCGCGGCCGCCGCCGAACTCGCCGCAGGCCACGACGATCGCGTCGAACACCCTCACCTCACCGTCGACGCCGACCGTCCGATGCGGCACGCGCTCGAGGTCCGCCACCCCGGCTTCACCGACCCCGGCTTCCCCGGCCTGCTCCGCGAGCACGACATCGCTCTCGTGGTGGCCGACACCGCGGGCACGTTCCCCTTCCTCGACGATGTCACCAGCGATTTCGTCTACGTGCGGCTGCACGGCGGCGAGGAACTGTACGTCAGCGGCTACACCGACGAGGCGCTGGACATGTGGGCGGCCAGGATCGAACACTGGGCCGAAAACGGTGACGTGTACGTCTATTTCGACAACGATGCCAAGGTCATGGCGCCACGGGACGCGATCGCCCTGCGGAAGCGGGTCGCCGGCTGAGTGGCCCGAGGGCGCCCCCTTCCCTCCTTGCGGCTTTGACGGTTTCGGCAGTTCGGTCGATACCTCGGAGAGTCGATCACATGTCTAGATCGAAATATCTCCTTATCGACACGGATTGGACGACATGGTGGCGACCCACCCTGGTAATCGCTCCGCAACTGCGTCCCCCTACCGTGCGAGGGCGAGCACCACCCGCTCGCACCCACGAGAAGGGACCTCGCCGTGGACCTCACCCGCCTGCCGCGATCGTTCGGCGCCACCCTGCCCGACTGGGTTCTCGAGGAGCTGGCCCACTCCCCCACCGTCCTGCCCACCCATGCCGACCGCATGGAACTGGCCCTGCGGCTGGCCGCGCGCAACCCGTTGGAAGGCTCCGGCGGGCCGTTCGCGGCGCTCGTCGTCGACACCGCCACCGGCGAGCTGGTGGTGAACTGGCGGCCGTGCGCGCAGTGCTACGGCGCGGTGCTGTGGTCGGGCGTGAAGCGCCTGGTCATCGCCGGTGAGGGCCCCGAGGTGGAGCACCTCACCGGCTTCGACGAGGGTCCCATGCGCGAGGACTGGGCCGAGCAGCTGCGCCGCCGCGGGGTCGAGGTGGTGATCGGCGTGCGCCGCGAACAAGCGGTGTCGATGTTCGCCGAGTACGGCCGGGTGGCCGTCGAACGCGGCCTCACCGTCTACAACGCCCGCGGCGGCGCCTGACCCACCGCACGCGCGGCGGCGGGCAGTCCGCGGCGGGCCGGGGTCGTCAGGTCCAGAGAACGGCGATGAGGACGTTGACGATGCCGAGGCCGCCCGCGGCGTGGGTCATCCACGCGGCGTCCTTACCCTTCTTGGCGTCGGCGCGGCCGATCTCGGCGAAGGCGGCGACCGCGAGGGCGATGACCAGCTTGATGCTGATCTTGGTCATGTTCGGATCCTTGCCGAGCGAGTCGATCGACTCGGCCATGCCGACGAGGATCACGCCGGTGAGGATCTGTACCCGCGCGCCCCACACCATCACCTCGTTCACCTTCGGCTGCCCGGCGGCGTACCCGCCGATCAGGGCGGCGAGGCCGAGGAAGTGGGTGACGACGATCAAGTTGTAGACGACATCCATGGCACCCGAGACTAATGGATCTCCCACTCTCCTACTACATTCCGTAGTGAAATCGCGCGGGAGTGTCCCTCGGCTACAGATCGAGCACGAGTCTGCCGCCGTCGCAGCGGGACACGCACGGCAGCCAGGCGCCCTCGGCGCGCTCGGCGTCGGTGAGCACGGTGTCGCGGTGGTCTGGTTCGCCGGCGAGGACGCGGACCCGGCAGGTGCGGCAGAAACCCTGCCTGCACGAGTAGGGGCGATCGGGCCGCAGCTTCAGCAACGCCGTCAGGGCCGTCTCGTCGGCGGGCACGCCGAGCACCTCGCCGGTGCAGGCCAGCTCGATCTCGAAGGGGCCGCCGTCGACGATCGGTGGCGGCGAGAAGCGCTCGACGTGCAGTTCCACGCCCGCGACGGCACGGACCGCGGCGATCACGGCGGCGGTCATCGGGGCGGGGCCGCTGCAGTAGACGGCGGTGCCCGCGCCGACGCCGGGCAGCAGGGCCGCGGCGTCGGGCAAGCCGTGCTCGTCGTCGGTGCGGACGGTGACGCGATCGCCGAAGGCGGCGAGTTCGCCGAGGAAGGGCAGGGTGTCCGCGGATCGGCCGGTGTAGATCATCGACCAGTCCACGCCGAGGCGGTGCGCGAGCCCGGCCATCGGCAGGATCGGCGTGAGGCCGATGCCACCCGCCACGAAGTGCAGCCGGGTGGCCGGTGAGCCGTGGCCGGGAACGGCGAACGGGAAGGCGTTGCGTGGGCCGGTGGCGCTCAGCGGGGCGCCGACGGTGAGCGCGTCGTGCACCTCGACCGAGCCGCTCCCTCCGGGGATACGGCGGACCGCGATGCGGTAGCGGTCGCGCTCGGCGGGGTCGCCGCACAGCGAGTACTGCCTGCGCAGGCCGGAGGGCAGGGTGATGTCCAGGTGTGCGCCGGGCCGCCACGGGGGCAGTGCGCCGCCGTCGCGGGCCCGCAGCGACAGGCTCACCACGTCCTGGTCGCGGGCTTCGACGCGGCGGCTCGCGACGACGAGGGCGAGGGTGCGCTGATCGGCGCGCAACCGCGGGTCGCGACGGTGGGCCAGGCTCGCCCAGCGCAGGCGCAGGGTGGCGAGCGCGTCGACCACGGCGAAGGCGAGGTCGGGGCGGCCACGGCCATACAGGTCGGCGGGCAGGGCGCGGGTGCTCACGAGACCTGGGCGGCGGGCGGTCACGAGGCGGCGGCCCTGGCGGCCGGGGAGGTGGCGAGATAGGCGATGGCCTGCGCGGTCGAGCCAACGGACTCCGGGTGGTAGCCGGGCAGGAAGGTGGACAGGGCGCTGGCGGCCAGAGCGGGCACGCCGGGCAGCGCGCCGCGGCGCATGGCCCCGAGGACGCCTGCGAGCAGGCGTGGATAGCCGAGGTCGGGCAGGGCCGGGTCCTGGCGGATCATGAACGCCGCACCGCGCACGACCAGGCCGAGGAAGATCGGGAAGACCAGCACCATGAGCGCGGATCGGCGCAGGTAACCGACCCCGAAGTACTCGGCGACCTCGTGGGCGACGTGGCGGTGTTCGACCTCCTCGGCGCCGTGCCAGCGGAACAGATCGGCCATGCGCGGGTCGGCGTCGAAGCGTTCCAGGTCGGCGTTGAGCACCCAGTCGCCGAGGAAGGCGAAGAAGTGCTCGAGGCAGGCGATGAAGGCCAGGCGCTCGATCATGGCCTGCCGTCCGGCCACCCCCGACGAGGATGCGGGCCACAGGGTGACACGGAACAGATGTTCGGCCTGGCGCAGGTACGGCCCGGGGTCGATGCCGTTGGCGGCCAGCACCTCGTGCAGCACCCGGTCATGGGTCTGCGCGTGCATGGCCTCCTGACCGATGAACCCGAGCATGGCCTCGCGCAGCTTCTCGTCGGCGACGTGCGGCAGGGCCTCGGTGTAGGCGGCGCAGAACATGCGCTCGCCCTCGGGGAGCAGCAGGTTCAGCGCGTTGACGACGTGCGAGGCGATCGGCTCGTGCCGCAGCCAGTGCAGCGGGGCGCCCGTCCAGTCGAATCGCACGTCGCGCGGGTGCAGCGTCACCTCGCCCGGGTCGGTCTGCGGCCCGCGGCGGGTCCTGCGAAGTAGCGGCATCGGTACTCCTCGGTGTGTTCCGTAGGAGCAGCGTACACCTATCTAGTACATCCGGTAACAGTTACCGGCAAGTTCAGTTATTTCGCGGCTTCCACCGGCGACGCCGTGTCGACCGAGGGCCGCCAGCCCAGCCGAGGGGCGATCGCGGTGACGGTGTCGTGCAGGATCTGCTCGTAGTCGTCGCGACGGAACTCGTAGGGCAGTTCCAGGCGCAGTTCGGTGGTGTGGGCGAACACCGGGTCGGCGCGCAGGCGTTCGACGATCTCCTCGGCGGTGCCGACCAGATCGGGGGCGAACATGACCCGCCGCTCGCCGTTGGGGCGAAGGGTGCGTTCGTGTCTGTTCGCGGCGTAACGGCGGTAGCGCTCCCTGGTGGCCCGGTCGGCGCTGTCGAGGGGAACGACGACCCGGCCGAGTGCCAGTCGCGCCGAGCGATCGGCGGGCACGCCGGCGCGGTACTCGCGAACCAGGTCCAGTTGGGTGGTGGTGAAATCGTCGCTGCGGTCGGCGAAGACGACATTGCCGGTGAGCAGGTTGAGGCCGTGCCGCGCGGCCCAGCGCACCGAGCGCAGGCTGCCGCCGCCGTACCAGAGGCGATCGATCAGGCCCGGACTGTAGGGCTGGAGCCGGGGGCGCTGGATGTTGCCCGGCGATTCGATGACCGTGTCGGGGTCGCCGAGATACTCCCCGCGCAGATTGTCGATGAGCCGTTCGATGCGGCCGTAGGACAGATCGTAGGCGCGCCAGTCACCGTCGAACACCCGGTGGCCGATGAGGTCGGCGTGCGGCGGGACGCCCGCGCTGAAGCCGGGTTGCAGCCTGCCGCCGGACAGGACGTCGGCCATGGACAGGTCCTCGGCCAGCCGGAACGGGCTCTCGTAGCCGATGGGGATGACCGCGGCGCCGAGTTCGACCCGGCGGGTGCGCTGAGCGGCCGCGGCGAGGAACACCGCCGCCGAGCCGACGCCGTGTTCGAGGAGACTCTGTCTGATCCAGGCGCCGACGAAACCGAGCGCCTCGCCGTACTCGAACAATCGCAAGGTGTCCTCGAGTCCGGTGGCCGGATCGTCGTCGGGGTAGTTGCCCGGCGTCAGGAACGCCAGGCGGGTGATCCGCTGATCGGATCCGGTGGCGGCGTCGGAACCCATGCGGGCAGTGAATCGCGTTGCGGCGCGGTCCGAAAGCTTTGCGCTCGAGCAGAACACAATTCCCGGAGGTGGCGCGGTACCCTGCCTGCGATCGCGCCCCGGATGCCCGGGTCGCCCGCCGAGCTGCCCGAGGAAGTGGTCGATGCCTCGCCCGACGACGAGTGTCCTCTCGATGGCCGCCCTGCTGTGCGCGACGGCGACCGGGCCCGCGGCCGCCGCGCCGGCGGACATCGGGCCCGCCGGAACCGCGCTCATGCACGGCGATCTCGCGTCGACCGACACCACGCCGCATCCGGGTCCGGGGCCGGGCGCGCGGGTGGCCGCCTGGTCGGCGCCCGGCGGGGTGTGCAGCGCGACCTTCCTCACCTCGGCCGGCGTGCCGGTGTCGCTGTGCACGGCGTTCGTCGGGGTCGACCCGCTCACCGTGGTGGCGCCGACGGTGGTGGTGTTCGACCCGGAGTCCGCGCGGCCGGTGGCCTCGTTGCAGCTGGCCAAGGGCGGCCTGCTCGGCGGGGTCTACGGCTATCTCGACAGCGCCGACCGGGTGGTGGTGGCCGAGGGGTCGGGGGCGATCGTGAAGGTCGCGCAGCGTCGGGAGGCCGACGGTTCGACGCGGCTGTTCGTCGACGAGCGCATCGACCTGGCGAGCGCTGTCCCCGCCGGTGACGCGGTCACCGGGGTCGCGCCGGATCACGACGGCCGGATCTGGTTCGCCACGACCGGCGGCGTGGTCGGCACCGTCGACGCCGAGGGCCGGATCGGCGCGATCCGCCTGCCGGACGCGGAGGAACTGACCAACGGCCTGACCGTGCGCGCCGGTGGCGCCTCGGTGCTGACCAATCGCGCGCTCTACGAGATGCGCGCCGACGAGACGGGCGTGCCCGGAATCGTGTGGCGGCGCGAGTACGAGGCCGGCACCACCCGCAGACCGGGGCAGCTCGCCGCGGGCTCGGGCACCACCCCGACCTATTTCGGACCGGGCGGCGACGCCTGGGTGGCGATCGTCGACGACGCCGAGCGGCCGCACCTGGTGGTGTACCGCACCGCCGACGGCTCGATCCTCTGCCGCACACCGGCTTTCGAGACCTCGGGGCAGGGCACCGAGAACTCGCCGATGGCCTGGGGCGACGCGCTGTTCATTCCGAGCACCTACGGTTTCGCCTATCCCCCGAACGCCACCGACGGTCCGAGCGATCCGCCGCAGGCCGCCTTCATCGGCGGACTGACCCGCTTCGACGTCGCCGAGGACGGCTGCGTCAGGGTGTGGGAGACCGGCGACCGGATGGCCACCCTGCCCAGGCTCTCCCGCGCCGACGGAGCGATCCACGCGCTGGCCTACGGCCCGTTGTCCGCGCAGCCGGGCCCGCAGCAGGCCGGACCGGTGTACTACACCGCCGTGGACGCGGCGACCGGGCAGCGGCGCGCCCCCGCGCAGGTGGGGTTGGCGCCGCTGGACGAGCCCATGCCGCGCACCCGCCCGCTCGGGCCGGGCGGGGCGCGCTGGGAGGGGACATTCGGGGGGGTGCTGAAGATAGCGGCGC